>NZ_JBHVPD010000075.1:36428-52846 GCF_042887525.1 Kitasatospora sp. NPDC057936 | reverse complement strand
CGGGGGGGCCCGCCCGCGACAAGCTCCCCCCCTCCCCGAAAAATTGGTGGGTTTGCCCCCCCCCGCCGGAGCCACCACCGGGCGCCGGGGCTCAGTGCTGCGGGCGTCGACCGTACTCGGAGACCCAGCGCGAACCGAGCAGCACGATGTCGGCCGTCTCGACCGGACGGCCGGTGGCCTGGTCGTAGTAGGTGCGCTCGATCGCCATCACCGGGACGGCGGGTGCCGCGCCGAGGGCCTGGGCCTCGGCGCGGCTGGCCTGGCGGGCGGTGACGCGTTCGATCGGCGTGCCGGCCTCGATACCGATCAGAGCCATCCGGTCGGCGACGCCGATGCCCGCGTGCGGGCCGGCCTCCGGTAGGACGATCAGGCTGCCGCCGGTGATCGCCATAGGTTCCCAGCTCTCGGCGAGCTGGGCCGGGTCGCCGTCTGCCAGATACACATAGCTGGTGTGCATCACCGGATCGCCCGGCTGGATCTCCAGCCGGGCCGCGATCCGGGCGTCGGCGGCACGAGGCTGCGACTCGTGCCGCCAGGTGCCGACCACGCCTTGCCGGGCGAGGGCGGCCTCGGTCGGCGATCCGTCGCCCGGTGCCACGCGTTGGCGCCGGACGAGAACGGCCGGTGGCTCCTGGGACTTCACGTAGTAGCCCGCCCCGGGGCGGGCGAGCACGAGCCCCTCGTCGATCAGCAGGGCGTAGGCCCGCTGGATCACGCCCGTCGAGACGTTGTGCTCGCGCTGGAGCGCACTGATGGACGGCATTCGATCGCCTGGTTGAAGGCGCCGGGAGGTCAATTGACCACGCAGGGCATCCGCGACCTGCAGGTAGGAGGGGGTGTCGCTCACGCCTCGGACCTCCTCGCTTCGAATCGTTCGCTGCGGCTGACACCGTAGCGCTGGCAGCGCTACTCTATCGATACGATTCCACTATATCGATATGGGGAACGTCGATGGAGATCGGCATGCGCACAAGCTTGCTCAAGGCGTCTCTCTGCCAGGCGGCAGGGGCTCCCGTGCGAATCACCAAGGGGAGGGCGGGCCGCGTTCGGCTCTCGACGACCGCGCCTGCTGATACCTCGTCCACGCAGTGGACCGAGGTGCTCGACATCCTCCGGTCGGGCTGCGAGTGGGGTTCCACCGATGCCACCGGCCGGGTCGTCGTCTGGGTGGAACTGGAGGACTTCAACATGAAGGACCCGGGGGCCTGGTCGTGACCGCCGCCGCCCGTCGGTCGGCGGCGTCGATCGGCATCGTGATCCGCTTCGAGGTGGGCAGGGCCGGGCGCTACGTCAGCGCTGAGTGCCAGCTGGATGCGCACTGGGCCTGCCCGGGCGGCGTCCGAGAGGTGTCCGGTGTCCTCGCGCTGGTGTGTCTCTGTATGGAGCCGACATGTACCTGCGCCCGGCATCTCGCTGGAGGCGGGCCATGATCCGGGCTGGTCGGCTCCGCCCGGAGCCGACCAGCCCGGAAGGCATCACCAGCCGCGCTCGCGCCATTCGGCGAGGTGCGGGCGCTCGGCGCCGATGGTGGTGTCGTTTCCGTGGCCGGGGTAGACCCAGGCCTCGTCCGGGAGGACGTCGAAGATCTTCTCGTTGACGTCCCGGAAGAGGGTCCGGAAGGCCTCCGGGTCCCCCCAGGTGTTGCCGACGCCGCCCGGGAAGAGGCAGTCTCCGGTGAACACGTGCGGGTGGCCCTGCGGGTCGTCGTAGATCAGCACGATGGCGCCGGGGGTGTGCCCGACCAGGTGCCGGACGGTCAGCTCGGCCCGGCCGACGAGCAGCTTGTCGCCGTCGGCGAGCCGTAGCTCGGTGGGGACGTCGATGCCCTCGGCGTCGTGCTCCCCGGCGGCGGTGCGGGCGCCGGTGGTGGCCACCACCTCGGCGAGTGCTCCCCAGTGGTCGTGGTGCCGGTGGGTGGTGACGACCGTCGCCAGGTCGTCGCCGACGGTCTCCAGCAGCGCCGGGGCGTCGGCGGCGGCGTCGATCAGCAGCTGCTCGTCGGTGGCCGGGCAGCGCAGCAGGTAGGCGTTGTTGTCGTACGGGCCGACGGCCACCTTCGTGATGATCAGGTGGGCCAGCTCGCGCACGTCCGGGGGCCCGCCGACCTTGACCGCTCCGTGGTACGTCATCCGTCCGCTCCTCGTCGTGTCGGTCCTGGGATCATCCTCGCCCCCTCAGCCCAGCGGGGGAAGCTGGGGGAGCGCGGTGTCGGGGGTGCGCTTCAGGTCGGCGCCGTCGGAGCGGCCCGAGAGCCAGGCGAGCAGGGCCCGGACCGATCCCCGGACGGTCACGGCGGGTTCGCCGGTGCCGATCAGGCCGTGGTCCCCGGTGTCCTCGGCGACCAGCTCGACTCCCGGCAGCGCGGTGCCGTGGAGCTTGACGGCGAGCTTGTGGAACTCGACGACCGCGAACACCTCCGGCCACCGGGCCGGGCCGTAGCCGGCGTCCAGGTCGACCAGGTGGTACTCCAGCTCGCCGAGGCGCTTCCAGATCAGGTCGGCGGCCGGGAAGACGGCCCCGGAGCGGTGGTGGACGTCGGTGGCCCAGTCCTCGTCGGCCATCAGCGCGACGGCCGCGGCGAAGCGCTCGTGCGACTCGCGCAGGTCGGCGAGCTGGGTCTCCAGCGGGCGCCCGGCACCGTCCTGGATCTCCTGGTCGCGGGCCTCCTCGCTGGCGTACTGCGGGATGTCGGTGCCGGTGCGGGCGCCGGTCAGCAGGTTGACCAGGGAGTCGGCGTTGCGGGCGAGGTGGGCCAGCACGTGGCCGCGGCTCCAGCCGGGGAGCGCGGAGGGCTCGGCGACGGCCGCGGGCTCCAGCCCGGCGACGGTCTCCAGCATGCTCCGGGTGCTCTCCCGGACCAGGCTCAGCCGCTCGGCGGCGACGGCGGCGGCGGACTGCGGGTCGGTCATCGGATCTGCCTTCGGTGCGAAGCGGTGCGTTGCCCCGTGGGGGCTCCGCTCGTTGACCAGTCGACGCTACCGCCGACACCGGAGCCCGAGCAGGGGCTTTTCAGGTCCGGGTACGGACGGCCCCGGGGCGGTCCTCACTCGTTCGGGTGGTCTCGGGTGGACAAAGTCGAGATTCGAACGTCTGAGCTATAGGCTGGCTGCCGCATCCTGGAAGAAGCACCCAATCTCACCGCAAGCCCTCTCGCCCCGGAGAAAGGCGCCAGAAGCAGTGGCCGACCGCCTCATCGTCCGCGGTGCTCGCGAGCACAACCTCAAGAACGTCTCGCTCGACCTGCCCCGCGACTCCCTCATCGTCTTCACGGGCCTCTCCGGCTCCGGCAAGTCCTCGCTCGCCTTCGACACGATCTTCGCCGAGGGCCAGCGCCGCTACGTCGAGTCGCTGTCCTCGTACGCCCGCCAGTTCCTCGGGCAGATGGACAAGCCCGACGTGGACTTCATCGAGGGCCTCTCCCCGGCCGTCTCGATCGACCAGAAGTCCACCAACCGCAACCCCCGTTCGACCGTCGGCACCATCACCGAGGTCTACGACTACCTGCGCCTGCTGTTCGCCCGGATCGGCAAGCCGCACTGCCCGCACTGCGGCCGCCCGATCGCCAAGCAGTCCCCGCAGGCGGTCGTCGACAAGGTGCTGGAGCTCGCCGAGGGCACCCGGTTCCAGGTGCTCAGCCCGGTGGTGCGCGAGCGCAAGGGCGAGTTCGTCGACCTCTTCGCCGACCTCCAGTCCAAGGGCTACTCGCGCGCCCGGGTGGACGGCGAGACGGTCCAGCTCGCCGAGCCGCCGAAGCTCAAGAAGCAGGAGAAGCACACCGTCGAGGTGGTCATCGACCGCCTGACCGTCAAGGAGAGCGCCAAGCGGCGGCTCACCGACTCGGTGGAGACGGCCCTGCGGCTGGCCGGCGGCATGGTCGTGCTCGACTTCGTCGACCTCCCGGAGGACGACCCGGAGCGCGAGCGCATGTACTCCGAGCACCTCTACTGCCCGTACGACGACGTGTCGTTCGAGGAGCTGGAGCCGCGCTCGTTCTCCTTCAACTCGCCGTTCGGCGCCTGCCCGGACTGCTCGGGCCTGGGCAACCGGATGGAGGTCGACCCGGACCTGGTCGTCCCGGACGTCGAGCGCTCGCTCGACGAGGGCGCCATCCACCCGTGGTCGGCCGGCCACGCCAAGGAGTACTTCCAGCGCCTGATCGACGCGCTCGCCCAGGAGCTGGGCTTCCGCACCGACATCCCGTGGGCCGGGCTGCCGGCCCGCGCCAAGAAGGCGCTGCTGTACGGGCACAAGCACCAGGTGGAGGTCCGCTACCGCAACCGCTTCGGCCGCGAGCGCTCGTACAGCACCGGCTTCGAGGGCGCGGTCCCGTTCATCCAGCGCCGGCACACCGAGGCGGAGAGCGACAGCAGCCGCGAGCGCTTCGAGGGCTACATGCGCGAGGTGCCCTGCCCGACCTGCCAGGGCACCCGGCTCAAGCCGGTCGTGCTCGCGGTCACCGTCCAGGACAGGTCGATCGCCGACGTCTCCTCGATGTCGATCAGCGACTGCGCCGAGTTCCTGGGCGCGATGAAGCTCAACGCCCGGGACAAGCAGATCGCCGAGCGGGTCCTCAAGGAGGTCAACGAGCGGCTGCGCTTCCTGGTCGACGTCGGCCTGGACTACCTCTCGCTCGACCGCGCGGCCGGCACCCTGTCCGGCGGCGAGGCCCAGCGCATCCGGCTGGCCACCCAGATCGGCTCCGGCCTGGTCGGCGTGCTGTACGTGCTGGACGAGCCGTCCATCGGCCTGCACCAGCGGGACAACCACCGGCTGATCGAGACGCTGGTGCGGCTGCGCGACATCGGCAACACCCTGATCGTCGTCGAGCACGACGAGGACACCATCAAGACGGCGGACTGGGTGGTCGACATCGGCCCGGGCGCCGGCGAGCACGGCGGCAAGGTGGTGCACTCCGGTTCGCTGAAGCAGCTGCTGGCCAACAAGGAGTCGCTGACCGGCCAGTACCTGTCGGGCAAGCGGTCCATCCCGATCCCGGGGGCCCGCCGCGAGCGGGACAAGAAGCGCCAGCTGACCGTCCACGGCGCCCGCGAGCACAACCTCAAGGACGTCACGGTCGGCTTCCCGCTCGGCACCTTCACTGCGATCACCGGCGTGTCCGGCTCCGGCAAGTCGACGCTGGTCAACGACATCCTCTACACCCACCTCGCCCGGGAGCTGAACGGCGCCCGCAGCGTGCCGGGCCGGCACACCCGGATCACCGGCACCGACCTGGTGGACAAGGTGGTGCACGTCGACCAGTCGCCGATCGGGCGCACCCCGCGCTCCAACCCGGCCACCTACACCGGGGTGTTCGACCACGTCCGCCGGCTCTTCGCGGAGACGCAGGAGGCCAAGGTCCGCGGCTACCTGCCCGGCCGGTTCTCCTTCAACGTCAAGGGCGGGCGCTGCGAGAACTGCTCCGGCGACGGCACCATCAAGATCGAGATGAACTTCCTGCCGGACGTCTACGTGCCGTGCGAGGTCTGCCACGGCGCCCGGTACAACCGGGAGACGCTGGAGGTGCACTACAAGGGCAAGTCCATCGCCGAGGTGCTGGACATGCCGATCGAGGAGGCGCTGGCCTTCTTCGAGGCCGTCCCGGCGATCGCCCGCCACCTCCGGACGCTCAACGACGTCGGCCTCGGCTACGTCCGGCTCGGCCAGTCCGCGCCGACGCTCTCCGGCGGCGAGGCGCAGCGCGTCAAGCTCGCCTCGGAGCTGCAGAAGCGCTCCACCGGGCGGACGGTCTACGTGCTCGACGAGCCCACCACCGGCCTGCACTTCGAGGACATCAGCAAGCTGATCAAGGTGCTCACCGGGCTGGTCGAGAAGGGCAACACGGTGATCGTCATCGAACACAACCTCGATGTGATCAAGACCGCCGACTGGATCGTCGACATGGGCCCCGAGGGCGGCTCCGGCGGCGGCACGGTGGTCGCCGAGGGCACCCCGGAGCAGATCGCCGCGGTGTCGGAGAGCCACACCGGCAAGTTCCTCCGGGACATCCTCCCGGGCGACTTCGCCGACGCCCCGGTCGCCGCTCCGGCGAAGAAGGCGCCGCGCAAGCGGGCCGCCGTGGCGAAGAAGTAGTGCACGCGGGCACGGCCGCTCCCGCCCCGGGAGCGGCCGTGCCCGCCGCATAGACTTCCGTGGTCCCACGCCGCAGCCCACCCGCAGGAGCGCACCGATGTCCGAGGCCCCCGAGAGCAACCCCGCCACCTCCCGCCGCACCCTGCTCTGCGGCGCCGCGGCCGTCCTGGCGGCGGCCGGCGGCACCGTGGCGCTCACCGGCTGCGGCTCGTCGGCCGGTTCGTCCGGCTCCGGCGCCGCCCCCAAGGGCCCGGTGGACCTCGGCCCGGCCTCGGCGGTGCCGGAGGGCGGCGGCAAGGTCTTCCGCGAGCAGAAGATCGTCGTCACCCAGCCCACCGCCGGGCAGTACAAGGCGTTCAGTGCCAAGTGCACGCACGCGGGCTGCATCGTCGACCAGGTGAAGAACCAGCAGATCCAGTGCCCCTGCCACGGCAGCAAGTTCGCCATTGCCGACGGTGCCGTGGCGGACGGCCCGGCCCCCTCCCCGCTGCCCGCCTACACCGTCACGGTCGAGGGCGGCAACCTCAAGGTGACCCCGAGCTGACGCAGTTGAGCCCCGCCGAACAGACCCCCGCCGCGCCGGCGTCCGCCGATCGGATCGGCCCTCCGCACCCCCGGCCCCACTCGGTACGGTGGACCCATGGCTGACCCGAGCACCTACCGCCCGGCCCCGGGCGCGATTCCGACCTCACCGGGCGTCTACAGGTTCCGCGACGCCCACGGCCGGGTCATCTACGTCGGCAAGGCCAAGAGCCTGCGCCCGCGCCTGTCGTCCTACTTCCAGGACCTCGCCGGGCTGCACCCGCGCACCGCGACCATGGTCACCACCGCGGCGTCGGTCGAGTGGACGGTGGTGGCCACCGAGGTCGAGGCGCTGCAGCTGGAGTACTCCTGGATCAAGGAGTTCGACCCGCGGTTCAACGTGAAGTACCGCGACGACAAGAGCTACCCCGAGCTCGCGGTCACCCTCAACGAGGAGTACCCGCGCGTCCAGGTGATGCGCGGCGCGCACAAGAAGGGCGTGCGCTACTTCGGACCGTACGGGCACGCGTGGGCGATCCGCGAGACGGTCGACCTGCTGCTGCGCGTCTTCCCCGTCCGCACCTGCTCCAACGGCGTGTTCAAGCGCGCACGGCAGGTCGGCCGGCCCTGCCTGCTGGGCTACATCGGCAAGTGCGCCGCGCCCTGCGTCGGCAAGGTCACCGCGGACGAACACCGCGCGCTGGCCGAGGACTTCTGCGACTTCATGGCCGGGCGCACCGGCAACTACCTGCGCCGCCTGGAGGACGGGATGCAGGAGGCCGCCGCGGAGATGGAGTACGAGAAGGCGGCCCGCCTGCGGGACGACATCGGCGCCCTCAAGCGCGCGATGGAGAAGAACGCCATCGTGCTCGCCGACGCCACCGACGCCGACCTCCTGGCCCTCGCCGAGGACGAACTGGAGGCCGCCGTCCAGATCTTCCACGTGCGCGGCGGCCGGGTCCGCGGCCAGCGCGGCTGGGTCACCGACAAGGTCGAGGACGTCGACACCGCGGGCCTGGTCGAGCACGCCCTCCAGCAGCTCTACGGCGGCGCCACTGCCGACGAACGCAGCGAGAGCGTCCCGCGCGAGGTGCTCGTCCCGGCCCTGCCGGAGCCGGACGGGCCGGTCCGGGAGTGGCTGAGCGGCCTGCGCGGCAGCCAGGTCGACCTGCGCGTCCCGCAGCGCGGCGACAAGAAGGACCTGATGGCCACCGTGCAGCGCAACGCCCAGCAGGCGCTGGCGCTGCACAAGACCAAGCGCGCCTCCGACCTCACCACCCGCAGCCGCGCCCTCCAGGAGATCGCCGACGCGCTGGAGCTGGACTCCGTCCCGCTGCGCATCGAGTGCTTCGACATCTCCCACCTCCAGGGCGAGGACGTGGTCGCGTCGATGGTCGTCTTCGAGGACGGCCTGGCCCGCAAGAGCGAGTACCGGCGCTTCCAGATCAAGGGCTTCGCGGGCCAGGACGACGTCCGCTCGATGCACGAGGTGATCAGCCGGCGCTTCCGCCGCTACCTCCAGGAGCGCGAGCAGACCGGCGAGTGGGCCGTCGTCGAGTCCGAGGACGACCAGCCCGAGGACGGTCCGCGCACCGAGGACGGTCCGCGCACCGAGGACGGCCGTCCCAAGCGCTTCGCCTACCCGCCGCAGCTGCTCGTCGTCGACGGCGGCCAGCCGCAGGTCGCCGCCGCCAGGCGGGCCCTGGACGAGCTCGGCATCGACGACGTCGCCCTGTGCGGCCTCGCCAAGCGCCTGGAGGAGGTCTGGCTGCCGGGCGAGGACGACCCCGTCGTCCTGCCGCGCAGCAGCGAGGGCCTCTACCTGCTCCAGCGCGTCCGCGACGAGGCCCACCGCTTCGCGATCGGCTACCAGCGCAGCAAGCGTTCCAAGCGACTCACCGCCGGGGAACTGGACTCCGTCCCGGGCCTCGGCGAGACTCGCCGCCAGGCGCTGCTCAAGCACTTCGGCTCGCTGAAGAGGCTCCGGGCCGCCACCGTCGACGAACTCTGCGCCGTACCCGGCATCGGACGCCGCACGGCGGAGACTGTTGCGGCGGCGTTGTCCTCCCGTACACCCGCCGCACCCGCGGTCAACACCGCGACCGGCGAGATCATCGAGGACGGGGCCGACCAGGCCACCGCGCCGGTGGCCGCAGCACCCACGACCGCACCATCCCAGGAGACGCCATGACGGCCGACGCCGCCCGTCAGCCGGCGTGCCCGGCCGCCGACCGCCCCGGCGGACCGGCGCCGCACGGCCGCGCCATGCGCGTGCTCCCCAGCAGAAAGACCGAGAGCGGGGAACCGAAGTGACCGTGTCAGACGTGGCCGAGAACGTCCCGGAGCTGGTGATCATCTCCGGCATGTCCGGAGCCGGCCGCTCCACCGCGGCCAAGTGCCTGGAGGACCTCGGCTGGTTCGTGGTGGACAACCTGCCGCCGGCCCTCATCCCGACCATGGTCGACCTCGGGGCCCGCTCCCAGGGCAACGTCGCCAGGATCGGCGCCGTCGTGGACGTCCGCGGCCGGCAGTTCTTCGACGACCTGCTCACCTCGCTCGACGAGCTGGAGAAGCGCGGAGTCCGGCTCCAGGTCCTCTTCCTGGACTCCTCCGACGAGGCCCTGGTCCGCCGCTTCGAGAGCGTGCGCCGCCCGCACCCGCTCCAGGCCGACGGCCGGATCGTCGACGGCATCGCCCTGGAGCGCGACCTGCTGCGCGAGCTGCGCGGCGAGGCCGACCTGGTGATCGACACCTCCAACCTCAACGTGCACCAGCTGCGCGCCAAGCTCGACGCCCAGTTCGCCGACCACGACGAGCCCGAGCTGCGCGCCACCGTGATGTCCTTCGGCTTCAAGTACGGCCTGCCGGTCGACGCCGACCTCGTGGTGGACTGCCGCTTCCTGCCCAACCCGCACTGGGTCCCCGAGCTGCGGGCCCGCACCGGCACCGACTCCGACGTCGCCGACTACGTGTTCCAGCAGCCCGGCGCCAACGAGTTCCTCAACGGCTACGCGGAGCTGCTCCGCATCGTCACGGAGGGGTACCGCAGGGAGGGCAAGCGGTACATGACGCTTGCCGTAGGCTGCACCGGTGGCAAGCACCGCAGCGTCGCGATGTCCGAGCGCCTGACCAAGCGCCTCATCGCCGACGGCGTCGAAACGGTGCTGGTCCACCGAGACATGGGACGGGAGTAACCGCCGCCTCCTCGCCGGGCCGCCGGCCGGGCGGCCGCGGGCGAAGAGGAACGCGAGGTGGGTGTGACGGGATACGTGCCCGGACGGCAGCCGCACCACAAGAACGGCGACCGGACCGGGGTCCCTGCGAGGACCCCGGCTCCCAGCAAGCCGCGCAGCAGCCCCGCCCGGGCCAACCCGGCCCCCCGGATCACCGCCCTCGGCGGCGGCCAGGGCCTGTCCGCGTCGCTGTCGGCTCTGCGCCGGCTCACCAGCGACCTGACCGCCGTGGTCACCGTCGCCGACGACGGCGGCTCCAGCGGGCGGCTGCGCACCGAGCTGGGCGTGCTGCCCCCGGGCGACCTGCGCAAGGCCCTGGCGGCCCTGTGCGGGGACGACGACTGGGGCCGCACCTGGTCCGAGGTGATCCAGCAGCGCTTCACCGGCAGCGGCGACCTCGGCGGCCACGCCGTGGGCAACCTGCTGATCGTCGCGCTGTGGGAGAAGCTCGGCGACCCGGTCGCCGCGCTGGACTGGGTCGGCCGGCTGCTGAACGTCCAGGGCCGGGTGCTGCCGATGTCGGCGGTGCCGCTGGACATCGAGGCCACCGTCCGCGGCCACGACCCGGCCCACCCGGGCGCGGTCACGGCCGTGCGCGGCCAGGCCAGCGTCGCGGTCACGCCGGGCACCGTGCAGTCGATCCGGCTGGTGCCGGAGGAGCCGCCGGCCGTCCCGGAGGCCGTCGCGGCCGTGCGCGAGGCGGACTGGGTGGTGCTCGGCCCGGGCTCCTGGTTCACCAGCGTGCTGCCGCACCTGCTGGTGCCGGACCTCGCCAAGGCCCTGGTCGAGACCCGCGCCCGCCGCCTGCTCACGCTCAACCTGGCGCCCCAGCCCGGCGAGACCGAGGGCTTCACGCCGCAGCGCCACCTGGATGTCATCGCCGACCACGCCCCGGGGCTCGCCGTGGATGCGATCCTGGTGGACGAGCGGGCCGTCACCGGCGGCGCCTTCGGCCAGGCCGACCTGGACGGCCTGGAGAAGGCCGCCGAGCGGATGGGCGCGGCCCTGGTGCTCGGCCGGGTGGCCCGCACCGACGGAACCCCGCGACACGACCCGGAGCTGTTGGCGGCAGCGTACGACCGGATTTTCCGGACACATGGAAGGATCGGGCCATGGCGATGACTCCAGCGGTGAAGGACGAGATCAGCCGGCTCCCGGTCACCCGGGCCTGCTGCCGCAAGGCGGAGGTGTCGGCGATCCTGCGGTTCGCAGGCGGGCTGCACATCGTGAGCGGCCGGATCGTGATCGAGGCCGAGCTCGACACGGGGGCGGCCGCGCGGCGCCTGCGCAAGGACCTGCTGGAGATCTTCGGGCACTCCTCCGACCTCGTCGTGATGGCCCCCGGCGGGCTGCGCCGCGGCAGCCGGTTCGTCGTGCGCGTGGTCAAGGACGGCGAGCTGCTCGCGCGCCAGACCGGCCTCGTGGACGGCCGCGGGCGCCCGATCCGGGGCCTGCCCCCGGCGGTCGTCTCCGGGGCGACCTGCGACGCCGAGGCGGCCTGGCGCGGGGCCTTCCTCGCGCACGGGTCCCTCACCGAGCCCGGCCGCTCGTCCTCGCTGGAGATCACCTGCCCCGGCTCCGAGGCGGCCCTCGCCCTCGTCGGCGCCGCCCGCCGGCTCGGCATCCCCGCCAAGGCCCGCGAGGTCCGCGGGGTGGACCGGGTCGTCATCCGGGACGGTGACGCGATCGGCGCGCTGCTGACGCGCCTGGGCGCGCACGAGTCGGTGCTCGCCTGGGAGGAGCGCCGGATGCGGCGCGAGGTCCGGGCCACCGCCAACCGCCTCGCCAACTTCGACGACGCCAACCTGCGCCGCTCGGCCCGCGCCGCGGTCGCGGCCGGCGCCCGGGTGGCCCGCGCGCTGGAGATCCTCGGCGACGAGGTGCCCGAGCACCTGGCCGCGGCCGGCCAGCTGCGGATGCAGCACAAGCAGGCCTCGCTGGAGGAGCTCGGCGCGCTCGCCGACCCGCCGCTGACCAAGGACGCGGTGGCCGGCCGGATCCGCCGCCTGCTGGCGATGGCCGACAAGCGCGCCTCCGAGCTCGGCCTGCCGAGCACCGAGGCGAACCTCACCGACGAGATGGCGCTCAACTGACGAGCCGACGATCACGGTCGTGACCGATTCGCGGCCGGTGTCCGGATTCCGGGCACCGGCCGCCGTCGTGTCCGGACGGCCCGCGCGGGTCCGTGCGGCCGGAGTCCGGTTTGGCAAATTGGTAGAGACCACTGGCCCGGGTCCAACTGCCCGGGGAACCAAGGACGGAAGGCCTGAAATGGGGTTTGGGCCACGCCACGCCACGTCTCGCGAATTGGTGCGATGTGCCCTCCCAGGCCCCGGAGGGGTAGGGTCATAGGCGGTCGGGGACTTCCCAAATCTCACCCCCGTCGGCTTAGCTCCGGCGTACCTAACGAGGAGATCGGTTCGTGACGATCCGGGTAGGCATCAACGGATTCGGCCGCATCGGCCGCAACTTCTTCCGCGCGGTCAAGGCCCAGGGCGCGGACATCGAGATCGTCGGTGTCAACGACCTGACTGACACGAAGACCCTGGCTCACCTGCTCAAGTACGACACCACCCTGGGCACCTTCCCGGGCGAGGTCTCGCACACCGAGGACAGCATCACCGTCGACGGCCACACCTTCAAGGTGACGGCCGAGCGCGACCCGGCGAACCTGCCGTGGGCCGCCCTGGGCGCCGACATCGTCGTCGAGTCCACCGGCATCTTCACCAAGGCCGAGGCCGCGAAGAAGCACCTCACCGCCGGCGCGAAGAAGGTCATCATCTCGGCGCCCGCCACCGACGAGGACGTCACCATCGTCCTGGGTGTCAACGACGAGAAGTACGACGCCGCCAACCACCACGTCATCTCCAACGCCTCGTGCACCACCAACTGCGTGGCGCCGATGGCCAAGGTGCTGAACGAGAGCTTCGGCATCGTCAAGGGTCTGATGACCACCGTCCACGCGTTCACCAACGACCAGGTGACCCTGGACTTCCCGCACAAGGACCTGCGCCGTGCTCGTGCGGCCTCGCAGAACATCATCCCGACCTCGACCGGTGCGGCCAAGGCGACCGCCCTGGTCCTGCCGGAGCTCAAGGGCAAGCTGGACGGCACCTCGCTGCGCGTCCCGGTCCCGACCGGCTCCATCACGGACCTGGTCGTCACCCTGGAGCGCGAGGTGACCAAGGACGAGGTCAACGCCGCCTTCCAGAAGGCCGCGCAGGAGGGCCCGCTCAAGGGCATCCTGGCCTACACCGAGGACCCGATCGTCTCCTCGGACATCGTCAACGACCCGGCCTCCTGCATCTTCGACTCGCAGCTCACCATGGTCCAGGGCAACCAGGTCAAGGTGCTCGGCTGGTACGACAACGAGTGGGGCTACTCGAACCGCGTCGTGGACCTGGTCACCCTCGTCGGTGGCCAGCTCTGACGCAGTGGGAGCTGACGTGATGTGAGGGCGAGGGCCCGGACGGCGCACGACGCCGACCGGGCCCTCGTTCTGCGTACAAGAACCTTCCGGGCGGCCCCTGCGCCGTGCCGCCCACCTGCGCATCCCCCCATCTCCCCAGGAGACCGAAGAACCCGTGAAGACCATCGAAGACCTCGACGTCGCCGGCAAGCGCGTCTTCGTCCGCGCCGACCTGAACGTGCCGCTGGACGGCGCCGCGATCACCGACGACGGCCGCATCCGCGCGGTCGCCCCGACCATCGCCAAGCTCCTGGAGCGCGGCGCGAAGGTCGTCGTCGCCTCCCACCTGGGCCGCCCGAAGGGTGCGCCGGAGGAGAAGTTCTCCCTCGCGCCGGTGGCCGCGCGCCTCGGCGAGATCCTCGGCAAGGACGTCTCCTTCGCCACCGACACGGTGGGCGAGAGCGCCGCGGCCGCCGTCGCCGGCCTGGCCGACGGCCAGGTCGCGCTGCTGGAGAACCTGCGCTTCAACGCCGGCGAGACCAGCAAGGACGACGCCGAGCGCAAGGCCTTCGCCGAGCAGCTGGCCGCCCTGGCCGACCTGTACGTCGGCGACGGCTTCGGCGCGGTGCACCGCAAGCACGCCTCGGTGTTCGACCTCCCGGCCCTGCTGCCGCACGCCGCCGGCGACCTGATCGCCACCGAGGTCGGCGTGCTGAAGAAGCTCACCGACGAGGTCGCGCGCCCGTACGTCGTCGTGCTCGGCGGCGCCAAGGTGTCCGACAAGCTCGGTGTGATCGACAACCTGCTGAAGAAGGCCGACCGCATCCTGATCGGCGGCGGCATGGCGTACACCTTCCTGAAGGCCCAGGGCCACGAGGTCGGCATCTCGCTGCTGCAGGAGGACCAGATCCCGGTCTGCCTGAACTACCTGGCCGAGGCCGAGAAGCGGGGCGTCGAGTTCGTCCTGCCGGTCGACGTCCTGGTGTCGGCCGACTTCCCGGACCTCAAGGGCAAGACCCCGGCGACCTTCGACCTCGTCTCCTCGGACGCCATCCCGGCGGACAAGGAGGGCCTGGACATCGGCCCGAAGACCCGCGAGCTGTACGCGGAGAAGCTGGCCGACGCCGGGACGGTGTTCTGGAACGGCCCGATGGGCGTCTTCGAGCACCCCGACTACGCCAACGGCACCAAGGCCGTCGCGGAGGCGCTGCTCGACAGCCCCGGCTTCACCGTGGTCGGCGGCGGCGACTCCGCCGCGGCCGTCCGCATCCTGGGCTTCGACGAGAACGCCTTTGGACACATCTCGACCGGCGGTGGCGCGAGCCTGGAGTACCTGGAGGGCAAGCAGCTCCCGGGTCTCACCGCCCTGGAAGGCTGAACGCAATGACCGAACGTCTCCCGCTCATGGCGGGCAACTGGAAGATGAACCTCAACCACCTTGAGGCCATCCAGCACACCCAGAAGCTCGCCTTCACCCTGAACGACAAGGACTACGCGGCCGTCGAGGTCGCCGTCCTGACCCCGTTCACCGACCTGCGCTCGGTGCAGACGCTGGTCGAGACGGACAAGCTGAAGATCAAGTACGGCTCGCAGGACATCTCGGAGCACGACTCCGGCGCCTACACCGGCGAGGTCTCCGGCCCGATGCTGGCCAAGCTCCGCTGCACCTACGCGGTGATCGGCCACTCGGAGCGCCGCCAGTACCACGCCGAGACCGACGAGATCGTCAACGCCAAGGTCAAGGCCGCCTACCGGGCCGGGATCACCCCGATCCTGTGCATCGGCGAGCCGCTGGAGGTCCGCAAGGCCGGCACCCACGTCGAGCACACGCTGGCCCAGCTGGACGGCGGCCTCAAGGACGTCCCGGCCGAGCAGGCCGAGACCGTCGTGATCGCGTACGAGCCGGTCTGGGCGATCGGCACCGGCGAGGTGGCGACCCCGGAGGACGCGCAGGAGGTCTGCGCGGCCATCCGCAAGCGGATCGCCGAGCTGTACGACGGCGCGCTGGCCGACAAGGTCCGTGTGCTGTACGGCGGTTCGGTCAAGTCGTCGAGCGCGGCCGGCCTGATGGCCAAGCCCGACATCGACGGCGGACTGATCGGCGGTGCTTCGCTGGACGCCGCGGAGTTCGCCAAGATCGTGCGCTACCGTGACCAGGCAGTAGGCTAACGCCGCCGCAGCAACGTAGGCTTTGGGGCCGGACCGCCGGACGCGGCCCGGCCCCTTCGCCGAAGATACGAGAGAGTTGGTCCCGTCGTGGTTCTCGGGTTCTCTATTGCCCTGATCATCTTCAGCCTGCTGATGATCCTGCTCGTGCTGCTGCACAAGGGGAAGGGCGGCGGTCTGTCCGACATGTTCGGTGGTGGCGCGATGTCCACCGGTGGCGGCTCCGCGGTGGCCGAGCGCAACCTCGACCGCATCACGATCGTGGTCGGTCTGGGCTGGTTCGCCTCCATCATGGTGCTGAGCCTGCTGCTCAAGTACAAGGGCTAGGACCGGCCGCACACCTCTGCTGGTAACGGAGCCCGCACAAGCCTGACGCCCCGTCGCCCGAGCGCCTATCCTGGGACGGTCGGGGGCGGAGGCGATGGTGGCGCACCCTTAACTCCTGCTTACACTAGGACGACTTTCGCCACCGACGCGCACCGCGGCGGGTCGGCGTACCAGCACGCAGGGAGTCAGACCGTGGCAAGTGGCAACGCCATCCGTGGCAGCAGGGTCGGAGCCGGCCCGATGGGCGAGGCGGAGCGCGGCGAGTCCGCGCCGCGCAACCGGATCTCCTTCTGGTGTGCCAACAAGCACGAGACCCGTCCCAGCTTCGCCGCCGAAGCCGTCATCCCGGACACCTGGGACTGCCCGCGCTGCGGTTTCCCGGCCGGACAGGACGAGCACAACCCGCCCGCCCCCTCGCGCAACGAGCCGTACAAGACCCACCTCGCCTACGTCCGCGAGCGGCGCACCGACGCCGACGGCGAGGCGATCCTCGCCGAGGCGCTGGCCAAGCTGCGCGGCGAGATCTGAGCCGGAAGACCGAAGGGGGCCCCCCGCCACCACGGGGGGGGCCATCGGCGGTTTTTGCCCAGGCCGGGGCCGGCCGGGAAAACAGCGGCGGGGGACCCCCGGCGGCGGTATAATAAAAAACAAAAAAGCAGCCCCCCAACAGA
>NZ_JBHVPD010000075.1:14456-36418 GCF_042887525.1 Kitasatospora sp. NPDC057936 | reverse complement strand
ATTTTAAAACCAGATGAGGCAATACGATTTTATTCTGGGTCTGGTGGGCTGGTTTTTTTTTAAACCACCCTGTATCGGCCCCGCACCCCGGCGGGGCCCCCCCGACACGGCGGGGGGCGCCCTTCGGCGTTGAGTCCCTAGGCCGAGGCCGGCGGGTACAGCTGCGGCGGGATCCGCTCGGCGGCGGCCCGGTCCAGCAGCCACAGCGTGCGGCCGCGGCCGTACGCGCCGGAGGCGGGCGCCTGGATCTCGCCCGGGCCGGACAGGGCCAGCGCGACCGCGCCCGCCTTGTCCTCGCCGGCCGCCAGCAGCCAGACCTCGCGGGCCGCCCGGATCGCCGGGAGGGTGAGCGAGATCCGGGTCGGCGGGGGCTTGGGGGCCCCGCGCACGCCGACCACCGTCAGCTCGGTCTCCCGCACGCCCGGGTGCTCCGGGAACAGCGACGCGACGTGGGTGTCCGGGCCGACGCCCAGCAGCAGCACGTCGAAGGCCGGCACGCCGGTCCGGTCGCCCGGTCCGGCCGCCTTCGCCAGCTCCTGTGCGTAGCGGGCGGCGGCGGCCTCGACGTCCGAGCCGTCCACGCCGTCCGAGGCGGGCATCTCGTGCACCCGCGCCGGGTCGAGCGGGACGGCGTCGAGCAGCTCGGCGCGGGCCTGGACGGCGTTGCGGTCCGGGTCCGCGGCGGGCACGAAGCGCTCGTCGCCCCACCAGAGGTCCAGCCGCGCCCAGTCGACCGCGTCGCGCGCCGGGGAGGCGGCGATCGCGGCCAGCAGGGCGTTGCCGTTGCGGCCGCCGGTGAGCACCACCGAGGCGGTGCCGCGGGCGGCCTGGGCGTCCACGATCCGGGTGATGAGCCGGGCCGCGGCCGCCTGGGCCATCAGCTCCTTGTCGCGGTGGACGACGAGCTGCGGGGTGGCGTTGGTCATGCGCTGTCCCCGGCGGCCTGCTCGCCGGCCGGCTCGTCGGCCTTCTCCGCGGCCTTCCTGGCGGCCTTCTTCGCCGCGGGCTTCTTCTCCGCGGCGGCGGCCGTCACCCGGTCGGGGTTGGCCACCGGCACGTCGGAGACCGCCTGGGCGAGCCGCCCGGCGGCCACCGTCTCGGCGTTGGCGGGCTCGTGGAGGCGGTCCACGGGCGTGCGCACGGCCGTCGAGTAGATGTCGTCCGGGTCGAGCCGGCGCAGCTCCTCGGCGATCAGCTCCGAGGTCTCGCGCCGCTTGAGCGCCACCTGGCGGTCCGGCGAGCCGGGCATCGACAGGGTGCCCATCAGGCCGTCCGGGCGGTCCAGGGTGATGTCCCCGTCCTTGGTGCGCAGGTGCACCGCGGTGATGCCGGGGCCGCCGGTGACGACGCGCTCGACCGGGACGTGCAGGCGGTTGTGCAGCCACAGGCCGAGCAGCTCGACGCTGGGGTTGTACGACTCGCCCTCCACCACGGCGGAGACGATCTGCGACGGGCGCTGGTCGAGCGCCGCGGCGAGCATCGAGCGCCAGCCGGTGATCCGGGTCCAGGCCAGGTCGGTGTCGCCCGGGGTGTAGCTCTGGGCCCGCTGGGCGAGCTGGCCGACCGGGGACTCGGCGGTGACCGCGTCGGTGATCCGGCGCTGGGCGATCGAGCCGAGCGGGTCCTGCGCCGGGTGGAGCGGCGCGTTGTCCGGCCACCAGACGACGACCGGGGCGTCCGGCAGCAGCAGCGGCAGGACGACGGACTGGGCGTGCGCGGCGAGTTCGCCGTGCATGCGCAGGATGACCGTCTCGCCGGAGCCGGCGTCCGAGCCGACCAGGATCTCGGCGTCCAGGCGGGTCTCGGCGCGGGCCCGGGGCGAGCGCCCGGCGCGCTTGATCACCGCGAGGGTGCGCGAGGGGTGCTCGCGGGAGGCGTCGTTGGCGGCCTTGAGGGCGTCGTAGGCGCTGCCCTCGTCGGTCACGATCACCAGGGTGAGCACCATGCCGGCGGCGGTGCTGCCACCGGCCCGGCGCGCCTCCATGAGGGCGGCGTTGATCTTGCTCGACGTCGTGTTGGTGAGGTCGATCTTCATGGCCGGCGCCAGCTCCTGCCGTCTCGTGCGAGCATCTCGTCCGCCTCGACGGGGCCCCAGGTCCCCGCCGCGTACTGGGCAGGCTTGCCGTGGGTGTCCCAGTACCTCTCGATCGGGTCGAGGATCTGCCAGGAGAGCTCGACCTCCTGGTGGCGCGGGAACAGGTTGGCGTCGCCGAGCAGCACGTCGAGGATGAGCCGCTCGTAGGCCTCGGGGCTGGACTCGGTGAAGGACTCGCCGTAGGCGAAGTCCATCGTGACGTCGCGGACCTCGAAGGAGGTGCCGGGGACCTTGGAGCCGAACCGCACCGTCACGCCCTCGTCCGGCTGGACCCGGATGACCAGGGCGTTCTGCCCGAGCTCCTCGGTCGCGTAGGAGTCGAACGGCAGGTACGGGGCGCGCTGGAAGACGACCGCGATCTCGGTGACGCGGCGGCCGAGGCGCTTGCCGGTGCGCAGGTAGAACGGGACGCCCGCCCAGCGGCGGTTGTTGATCTCCAGCTTGATGGCCGCGTAGGTGTCGGTCTTGGAGTCCGGGTCGATGCCGTCCTCGTCGAGGTACCCGACGACCTCCTCGCCGCCCTGCCAGCCGGCCGCGTACTGGCCGCGCACGGTGTGCCGGCCGAGGTCGGCCGGGAGCTTGACGGCGCTGAGCACCTTCAGCTTCTCGGCGACCAGCGCCTTGGGGTGGAAGGAGGCGGGCTCCTCGATGGCGGTGAGCGCCATCAGCTGGAGCAGGTGGTTCTGGATGACGTCGCGGGCGGAGCCGATGCCGTCGTAGTAGCCGGCGCGGCCGCCGATGCCGATGTCCTCGGCCATCGTGATCTGCACGTGGTCGACGTAGGACCGGTTCCAGATCGGCTCGAACATCTGGTTCGCGAAGCGCAGCGCCAGGATGTTCTGGACCGTCTCCTTGCCCAGGTAGTGGTCGATCCGGAAGACCTCGTCGCGCGGGAAGACCTCGTGGACGACCTTGTTGAGCTCCTGCGCGCTCTCCAGGTCGTGGCCGAAGGGCTTCTCGATGACGGCGCGGCGCCAGGAGCCCTGCGGAGGGTCGGCCAGGCCGTGCTTCTTGAGCTGCTGGACGACGGTCGGGAAGAACTTCGGCGGGACGGACAGGTAGAAGGCGAAGTTGCCGCCGGTGCCCTGGGCCTTGTCGAGCTCCTCGATGGTCGCCCGGAGCTTGTCGAAGGCGTCGTCGTCGTCGAAGGTGCCCTGGACGAAGCGCATGCCCTTGGCGAGCTGCTGCCAGACCTCCTCCCGGAACGGGGTCCGGGCGTGGTCCTTGACCGCGTCGTGGACCTCCTTCGCGAAGTCCTCGTCCTCCCACTCGCGGCGGGCGAAGCCGACGAGCGAGAAGCCCGGCGGCAGCAGTCCGCGGTTGGCGAGGTCGTAGATCGCCGGCATCAGCTTCTTGCGGGACAGGTCGCCGGTGACCCCGAAGATGACCAGGCCCGACGGCCCCGCGATGCGCGGGAGCCGTCGGTCTGCGGGGTCACGAAGCGGGTTGACGGGAGTGGCCGGGAGATCGTCCGCGTCCGACACCGGTGTCAACTCGGGGAAATCAGTGCTCACTTGATGGGCTCCGCTTTCGTGCGCTGGCGGTGAGCAGGGGTCACTTCTCGTCGGCGAAGGACGCGAGCGAGGCGGTGACGGTGTCGAGCAGCTCGGTCCAGGACTGCTCGAACTTCTCGACGCCCTCGTCCTCCAGCACCTGGACCACGTCGTCGTAGTCCACGCCGGCGGCCGCGATGGCGTCCAGGACGGCCTTGGCGTCGGCGTAGTTGGGGACGATGGTGTTGCCGGTGACCACGCCGTGGTCGGCGGTGGCGTCCAGGGTGGCCTCGGGCATCGTGTTCACGGTGCCGGGGGCGACCAGCTCGGTGACGTACAGGGTGTCCGGCAGGGCCGGGTCCTTGACGCCGGTGGAGGCCCAGAGCGGGCGCTGCGGCTTGGCGCCGGCGGCCTCCAGGGCCTTCCAGCGGGCGCTGCCGGCGGTCTGGCCGTCGACGCTGCCGAAGACGTCCTCGTACGCCTGGTAGGCGAGGCGGGCGTTGGCCAGGGCGGCCTTGGAGCGCAGGTTCTTGGCGTCGCCGCCGATCTTGTCCAGGCGCTTGTCGATCTCGGTGTCCACGCGGGAGACGAAGAAGGAGGCGACGGACTCGATCTGGGAGAGGTCCAGGCCCTTGGCCTTGGCGGACTCCAGGCCGGTCAGGTAGGCGTCCATGACGGCCTTGTAGCGGTCCAGCGAGAAGATCAGCGTGACGTTGACGCTGATGCCCTTGCCGATGACCTCGGCGATGGCGGGCAGGCCGGCCTTGGTGGCGGGGATCTTGATGAAGACGTTCGGGCGGTCGACCAGCCACCACAGCTGCTTGGCCTCGGCGACGGTGGGGGCGGTCTCGTGCGCCAGGCGCGGGTCGACCTCGATGGAGACGCGGCCGTCGCGGCCGTTGGAGGCGTCGTAGACCGGGCGCAGCACGTCGGCGGCGTCGCGCACGTCCGAGGTGGTGATCATGCGGATCGCCTCGTCGGTGGTGACCTTGCGGACGGCGAGGTCGCGCAGCTGGCCGTCGTAGGAGCTGTCGCCGCTGCCGGCGATGGCCTTCTGGAAGATGGTCGGGTTGGTGGTGACGCCCACCACGTGCTTGTTCTGCACCAGCTCGGCCAGGTTGCCGGAGTTCAGCCGCTTGCGGCTGAGGTCGTCCAGCCAGATCGCCACGCCTTCGTCGCTGAGGCGCTTGAGTGCGTCGGTCATGGTGCTCAGTCCTTCTTCTTCTGTCTTCGTGGGGTCGTCAGAGGGGCCGCGTACCCGCGTGGGGGCGGGTACGCGGCCCGAGGGGCTAGCGGTTGACGGCTTCGAGGGAGCGCAGGGCGTTGTGGGCCTCGGCCACCACGCGCTCGGCGGTCAGGCCGAACTCCTCGAACAGCACCTGGTAGTCCGCGGAGGCGCCGAAGTGGTCCAGCGAAACGATCCGGCCGTGGTCGCCGACCAGCTCGCGCCAGCCCTGGGCGATGCCGGCCTCGACCGAGACGCGGGCCTTGACCGACGGCGGCAGCACGCTGTCGCGGTAGGCCTGGTCCTGCTCCTGGAACCACTCGAAGGACGGCAGCGAGACGACGCGGGTGGCGATGCCCTCGGCCTCCAGGACCTCGCGGGCCTTGACGGCCAGCTGGACCTCGGAGCCGGTGCCCAGGAGGATCACCTGCGGGTCGCCGTTGCCGGCCTCGGCCAGGATGTAGCCGCCCTTCGCGGTGCCCTCGGCGGAGCCGAAGACCTCGCGGTCGAAGGTCGGGACGTTCTGGCGGGTGAGCGCCAGGCCGACCGGGCCGGGGTGGCTGGTCTGCCGCTCGATGACGGTGCGCCAGGCGACGGCGGTCTCGTTGGCGTCGGCCGGGCGGACCATGGACAGGCCCGGGATGGCGCGCAGCGAGGCCAGGTGCTCGACCGGCTGGTGGGTCGGGCCGTCCTCGCCGAGGCCGATGGAGTCGTGCGTCCAGACGTAGGTGACCGGCAGCTTCATGAGCGCGGCCAGGCGGACGGCCGGGCGCATGTAGTCCGCGAAGACCAGGAAGGTGCCGCCGTACACGCGGGTCCTGCCGTGCAGGGCGATGCCGTTCATGGTCGAGCCCATGGCGTGCTCGCGGATGCCGAAGTGGATCGTCCGGCCGTACGGGCTCGCCGACTTCAGCGGGTTGCCCTCGGGGAGGAAGGAGCTCTCCTCGTCGATGGTGGTGAGGTTGGACTCCGCGAGGTCGGCCGAGCCGCCCCACAGCTCCGGGACCACCGCGCCGATCGCCTTGAGGGTCTCGCCGGAGGCCTTGCGGGTGGCGACGTCCTTCCCGGCCGGGAAGGACGGGACGGTCTTCTTCCAGCCCTCGGGCAGCTCGCCGGCCTGGATGCGGTCGAACTCGCCGGCCCGGTGCGGGTTGGCGGCGCGCCAGGCCTCGAAGGAGCCCTGCCACGCGTCGCGGGCGGCCTTGCCGCGCTTGATCACCAGGCGGGCGTGCTCGATGACCTTGTCGGAGACCTCGAAGGTCTTCTCCGGGTCGAAGCCCAGGACCTTCTTGGTGGCGGCGATCTCGGCGGCGCCGAGGGCGGAGCCGTGGGCCTTGGCGGTGTTCTGGGCGTCCGGGGCCGGCCAGGCGATGATCGTGCGCATAGCGATCATCGACGGGCGGGCGGTCTCGGCCTTGGCGGCGGCCAGCGCGTCGGCGAGGGCGGCGACGTCGATGTCGCCGTTCGCCTTCGGGGTGACCCGCTGGACGTGCCAGCCGTACGCCTCGTAGCGCTTGAGGACGTCCTCGGAGAAGGCCGTCTCGGTGTCGCCCTCGATGGAGATGTGGTTGTCGTCGTACAGGGCGACGAGGTTGCCCAGCTGCTGGTGCCCGGCCAGCGAGGAGGCCTCGGCCGAGATGCCCTCCTCCAGGTCGCCGTCGGAGACGATGGCCCAGATCGTGTGGTCGAACGGGGACTCGCCGGCCGGGGCGTCCGGGTCGAAGAGGCCGCGCTCGTAGCGGGCGGCCATCGCCATGCCGACCGCGTTGGCGATGCCCTGGCCGAGCGGACCGGTCGTGGTCTCGACGCCGGCGGTGTGGCCGTGCTCGGGGTGACCGGGGGTGCGGCTGCCCGCGACGCGGAAGGCCTTGAGGTCGTCCAGCTCCAGGCCGTAGCCCGAGAGGTAGAGCTGGGTGTAGAGGGTCAGGCTGGTGTGCCCGGGGGAGAGGACGAATCGGTCGCGCCCCACCCAGGAGGGGTCGGTGGGGTCGTGGCGCAGGAAACGCTGGAAGATCAGGTACGCCGCCGGGGCCAGCGACATGGCCGTCCCGGGGTGTCCGTTGCCGACCTTCTGGACGGCGTCCATGGCCAGGACCCGGGCCGTGTCAACCGTGCGCTCATCCAGTTCGGACCACTCGAATGTGTTCGTCGGCGTCGTGCTCACCCTGTCTCAGGGCTCCTTCCGTTGTGAAGAGTGACCCCGTGAAGGGGACCCGGTCGGCCACGGCGCTGTGGTCCCGACGCTGGTGGTGCCGGTCACGGAGGGTAGATCCCGCTTCTGTGTGCGAGCCTACCGTCCGGCCCGGGGCTCACCCTGCGTGCTGGGACAACCGGAATTCGGGTATGGCGATTCCCACGATGCCGCTCTGGGGCGTTTTGTCCCAGGCTCTCCTGTTTTGGCGGGCCCTGCCCCTCCGATGAGCAGGACGGGGGAGGCGGGACCGAGTGGTCGGAGTTCGTGGGTTCACCCAGGGGTGTGCGTTCCGCCCCGCCGGGGGACCCCGGAGCCGGTGGGGAGATATGGAGCGTCTAAGGTGGCGTGGTACGCGCAGAGCGGACGATTCGGGACCTTCGTTTCCTTCGACGCCTGCGAGGATTCATCTTCAGTTGGGGTGTTAGTGACCGCCGTCGAAACCCGTCCCGCCGGGGTCACCGGGGCGACTCCTGCGCACCGGCCCATCGGGGCCCGTGTCGGCGCGTTCGTCGCACTGACCAAGCCGCGGATCATCGAACTGCTGCTGATGAGCACGGTTCCGGTGATGTTCCTGGCCCAGCAGGGCGTCCCGAACATGCTGCTGGTGCTGAAGGTCGTGGTCGGCGGCTACCTCTCGGCGGGCGGCGCCAACGCCCTCAACATGTACATCGACCGCGACATCGACGCGGTGATGTCGCGCACCGAGCGGCGCCCGATCGTCACCGGCATGGTGTCGCCGCGCGAGGCGCTGGTGTTCGGCATCGTCCTCGCGGTCGTCTCGACGCTGCTGCTCGGTTTCGGCGTCAACTGGCTGTCCTCCGGACTCGCGCTCGGCGCCCTGCTGTTCTACGTCTTCGTCTACACGCTGGGCCTCAAGCGGCGCACCTCGCAGAACATCGTGTGGGGCGGCATCGCGGGCTGCATGCCGGTGCTCGTCGGCTGGTCCTCCGTCACCAACTCCCTGTCCTGGGCGGCGGTCATCCTCTTCCTGGTGGTGTTCTTCTGGACGCCGCCGCACACCTGGGTGCTGTCGATGAAGGTGCGCGACGACTACCTGCGCGCCGGCGTGCCGATGCTGCCGGTGGTCAAGGGCAACGTGGCGGTGGGCAAGCAGGTCGTCGCCTACTCCTGGGTCATGGTGGCCGTCTCGCTGGCGCTGTGGCCGCTGGGGCACATGAGCTGGCTGTACCCGGTCGCCGCGGTGGTGCTCGGCGCGGCCTGGCTGCGCGAGGCGCACGCGCTGTACGCGCGGGCCAAGGCCGGGGTCGTCGGCGCGAAGCTGAAGGAGATGCGGCTGTTCCACTGGTCGATCACCTACCTGTCGCTGCTGTTCGTGGTCTGCGCGATCGACCCGTTCGTGAAGTAGGCGCGGCAGTACGGAAGAAGAGCCCCGGTCCGGGTGGACCGGGGCTCTTCCGCGTTCACCGGCCTTGTTCGCCGGCCTTCATCGGGCCGGGAGTCCGGACGGGCCGACGTGGCCGTCCAGCCAGTCCTTGAGCGGCTGGGAGGCCCGCAGGAAGGCGGCGATCCGGGTGTGCGCGGTGCGGGTGCCCAGCCACTTCGCGGGCGGCCACTCCTGCCAGGCCACGAGGCCCTTGTGGCGCAGCAGCTCGATCCTGGGGTGGTCCTTGGGGTAGCCGCGCGGGGCGGACTTCAGGCTGTCGCGGCCGAAGACCTGCGGGCCGTCCTTCTCCACCCGGGCGATCACGCGCTCCAGTTCGGCCCCGGAGACGTCCTCGGCGACGGCCGCGCGGTAGCGCTCCAGCTGGTCCGCGGCGAGCTGGTACATGCCGTTGCCGCAGGCCAGGCCGTCGGCGGAGAGCTGGACGTAGCCGCCCGCCTCCAGGTGGGCGCCGATGTGCGTCTTGTACGGGGACTTGTCGGCGCTGAAGCGGACGTCGCGGTTGGGGCGGAAGATCTTCCCCGGCCCGAACTCCGGTTCAAGCTCGGCCAGCAGCTCCTCCATGGGGGCGCGCACGGCCTCGTCGTAGCGGTCCTTGTGGGCCTGCCAGAAGGTCTTCGAGTTGTCGGCCTCCAGGTGCTCGTAGAATTCGAGCGCCTCGGCAGGCCAGCCGGAGAAGGTCACACGGCCAGTATGGATCGAGCGGGGGCAGTATGTGGCCCGGTGCACAGGGTGCTCCCGTCGCCAGCGCCGCTACCGGTGGGTAGCATGCGGGCATGAGCGCAGAGACCACCCCCGCCGCGTCGGACGCCCGCACCGAGCGCCGCGCCAAGCGCATCGCCAGGAACCTGACCAGCTTCGCCGCGCAGCACGGCGGCAGCGCCGACGCGGTCGTCGAGTACGTCGGCGCCGTGGCCACCCGGATCGTCGTGGTCGGCGCGGACGGTGCCTGGGGCGACCAGGTGGCCCCGAGCTACGCCGTCGGCCGCCGGGCCGCCGAGCTGGCCGGGCTGACCCTGCACGACGACTTCGAGGGCGAGCTGGCCCTCAAGGTGAAGACCGGCCCGTACGAGTGGAAGCGGATGGCCGGCATCCAGCTCGGCGGCTGACCGCCCGGCCCCCGTACGGCGAACGGCCCGGCTCCCTTTGTGGGGGAGCCGGGCCGTCGTGCGTGTCGCAGCGGTCAGACCGAGGCGGTCTGCGGGGTCTGCGCGGGCAGCTGTCCGGGGGCGTCCCCGTCCGCGCGGGTGCGCAGGGCGAGGGGGACGCGCAGGGCGGCGATCCAGGTCAGCGTGGCCAGGAACATGTGCAGGCCGACCATGAGCTCGGGAGCGTCGGTGAAGTACTGGACGAAGCCGAGCACGCCCTGGAGCAGGAGCACGGCGAGGAGTTCCTTGGCCCGGGCGCGGGCGGGCTGCGGGGCCTTGACCGCTGCGAAGACGAAGATCACGGCAATCGCCAGGCCGACCGAGACGAACGCGAAGTCGGCGTGGAACTGCGCGAGGCGGTCGTAGTCGATCGGGATGCGCGGCACGATCTTGTTGTCCTGCGGCGTGCCGGGGTGGTGGCCGGCGCCGGTGACCAGGGTGCCGGCGGCGACGAGCGTTCCGATCGCGGCGACCAGCACGTAGGAGAGCCGGTGGATCGGGCCGGCCACCGCGAGCTTCGCCGGGCCGTCGCCCTCCTTGCTGCGCTCCCACATCAGCAGCGCGACCCACACCAGGGCCATCGCGGCGATCATGTGCAGCGCGACGGTGTACGGGTTGAGGCCGGTCAGCACGGTGATGCCGCCGAGGACGGCGTTGCTCATCACCAGCCAGAACTGCGCCCAGCCCAGCTTCGTCAGGCTGCGGCGCCAGGGGCGGTGGCAGCGCGCGGCCAGGATCGCCCAGCCGACCGCGGCGCTCAGCACGTAGGTGAGCATCCGGTTGGTGAACTCGACGATGCCGTGGAAGCCCATCTCGGCGGTGGGCGTCAGGCTCTCGTCGGTGCAGCGGGGCCAGGTGGTGCAGCCGAGGCCGGAGGCGGTGAGGCGGACGGCGCCGCCGGTGACGACGATCACCACGCTCATCACCAGCGCGGCGAATGCGGCACGCCGGACCATCGCGGCGGACGGCTGCCAGCGGTCGGCGAGCAGGGAGAAGGGGTTCAGCACGCGGTCAATCGTAGGGGGCCTTACAGCCGATCTTGGGGCGGGGCATGGGTCAGCGCAAAAGCGGATCTTACGGTCAAGGCGGTCAATGGTCTTGACCATTCACCCGTTCGGCCGAAAGAGTGCGGATTGGTCCAGACCTTTTTCGGGCCCCCTCCACTCCTCCCGCACGTAAGCGGAGCTCTGTACATGCGCATATCCACGTCCGCCGCCGCGCTCGCGGTCGGCGGCTCGCTCGCACTGGCCGGCCTCGTCGCGCCGGCCGCCCAGGCCGTCGGCGCCGACCAGGAGTGCCGCGGCCTCGGGGTCGCCGGCCTCTACGGCGAGTTCGTCGAGGGCGACGACACCCACACCCCGGACGCCGAGGGCGCGGTCGCGGTGGGCGGCAACGCCGACTTCCGCGGTGGCTTCTCGGTCGGCCAGGAGCTCACCGCCGAGCAGGTCGCCGCCCTGCCGGGCGGCAACGCCCTCGTGGTGGCCGGCGATCTGACCGGTACCAACACCCAGGTGATGAAGGGCGACGGCGTCTACGGCGGCACGCTGACCGGGGTGCTGGAGGCTCACCAGGGCAAGGTCGGCCGGGGTGCCTCCCCGATCGACTTCAAGGCCGAGTTCGCCAAGCTGCGCGCCGCCTCCGCCGCGCTGGCCGCCGTGTCGCAGACCGCCGGGGCCACCGTCCAGGCCGACGGCGGCAGGCTGACGCTGACCGGCGGGGACGCGAAGTACAACGGCTTCACCGTCGACGCCGCGAAGCTCCAGGGCGCGAAGGACGTCTTCGTCCGGGTGCCGGCCGGCTCGGTGACCGTCGTCACCGTGACCGGCTCGTCGTACGACATGGCGGCGGCCGGGACCACCGGCTTCCAGCTGTGGGACGAGGCCAAGGCGGCCTACGTCCTGGACGACAAGCTCCAGAGCGCGGCCGGCGGTGCCGTCCGGGCCGGGCTGCTCTGGAACTTCCCGTCCGCGACCAAGGTGGTCAAGAGCAGCAAGGCCGCCTGGGCCGGTACCGTGCTCGCCCCGAACGCCGCCTTCGACCTCGGCAGCGGCGGCCCGGTCAACGGCTCGGTGATCGCCGCCTCGCTGACCGGCAAGGGCGGCGCCGAGACGCACCACTACCCCTTCACCGGCTGCCTGCCGGCCGTCCTCCCGACGCCGTCCGCGACCCCGACCGGGACGCCGACCGTGCCGCCGGTGGTGCCGACCGGCACGCCGTCGACGCCGGGCGCCACCGCGCAGCCGTCCGGAACGCCGTCGGGGACGCCGTCGGGACCGGCGGGCGGGAAGCCGAGCGGGGGCGCGTCGCCGAGTGCGTCCGCCTCGCCGTCCACCAGTGCGCCGGCGGCCTCCGCGCCGGCGAGCCCCTCGGCGTCGGCGAACACCGGAGGCGGGCTCGCGCACACCGGTTCCGGGCCCGTCCTGCCGCTGGCGATCGGCGGCGCCGTGGTGCTCGCGGCCGGCGGTGGAATCGTCGTGGCGACGCGTCGTCGGGCGGCGAAGAAGGCCTGACCGTTCGTCGGCTGATCGAAGCCGCGCCCCCGGTGATTGAACCTGATCACCGGGGGCTGCGTTTTTTCAGTCAGGTGACGAAGTCCATTCGGGTTCGCCGATTCCGCGTTGTGCGTGGTGGCGCCTGTGGTGGGCTGGTCATGCACATCCATCGTGAGACCGACAGACGAAATCCGGTCGTACGGCGGGGTGTGGCGAGGTGCGGGAGTGCCGGTAGAGTCCCCCGGACAGCCGTAGCGGGCCACCGCGAAGCACTCAACACGCCTGCTGCACAAGACCGTTCGGAGGGGAACAGGGCAATGGCACGACAGCAGCGGCACTTCGGGATCGGAGCGGCGGCACTCGCCGGTACGGTGGCGGCCGGAATCCTCCTGCCCCTGAGCCTGGCCGGGCCGGCTTCGGCCCACGTGCCGGCGTGGAAGGTGGACTGCGACAAGATCGTGATCGATCTGGTCAAGTACAGCGAGAAGGACACCGTGACGAACAACGTCACGCTCACCATCGACGGTGAGAAGGTGCTGGACAAGAAGTTCGGCAAGGAGTTCCACGGCACCTTCCCGGTGAAGGACCACTCCGCGCCGATCAAGGCGACCTTCGTGGTGACCACCACGGAGACCCCGGCCGAGCCCGGTTGGAACATCGACGAGTCCGAGACGATCCAGCCCTGCCACACGCCGACGCCGACCCCCACGCCCACGCCCACGCCCACCAAGACGCCCACCCCCACGCCGACCCCGACGACGACGCCGACCACCCCGCCGACGCCGGTCCCCAGCGTGACGCCGACCCCGAGCACCACCCCGCCGGGCACCGCGGCCCCGTCGGTGACGCCGCCCGCGAGCAAGACCCCGGCCCCGGCGCCGAGCACCGGTGGCCCGGCCCTCGCCGAGACCGGTGGCAGCTCGGCCACCCCCGTCATCGCGGCGGCCGGCGCCGGGGTGCTGCTGCTCGGCGGCGCGATCGTGCTGTTCGCCCGCAAGCGCCGTGGCGGCAGCCAGAGCTGACGGTCCACCGGTAGTACGCACGGCGCCCCCCGGCCTCAAGTGGCCGGGGGGCGCCGTGCGTTGACGGCCGGGACTACTCCCAGCGGAAGAAGCGCGCGGCGGCGGCCAGGCCGACGACGGCCCAGCCGGCCAGGATCCCGAGGTCCGACCACGGCACCCCGGCACCGGTCTGCAGGACGGACCGCAGGCCGTCCGAGAGCGCCGCGATCGGCAGCAGCTCCAGCACCGACTGCACGGCGGACGGGAACTTGGTCAGCGGCACGATCACCCCGCCCCCCAGCAGCAGCAGGATGAACACGAGGTTCGCGGCGGCCAGTGTCGCCTCGGCCCTGAGCGTGCCGGCCATCAGCAGGCCGAGCCCGGAGAAGGCGGCCGTGCCGAGGACCAGCAGCGCGGCCACCGAGAACGGGTCGCCGTGCGGGGACCAGCCGAGCGCCAGCGCGATCACCGACAGCAGCGCGACCTGCAGCGCCTCGGTGACCAGCACGCAGCCGGTCTTGGCGGTCAGCAGCGCCCAGCGCGGCAGCGGGCTCGCGCCGAGCCGCTTCAGCACGCCGTAGCGGCGCTCGAAGCCGGTGGCGATGGCCTGGCCGGTGAACGCGGTGGACATCACGGCGAGCGCCAGCAGACCGGGTGCCAGGAAGTCGACCCGCTTGCCGGGGCCCTCCACCGCGACGACGTCGACGGCGGAGAACAGCACCAGCAGGACGGTCGGGATGACGACCGTGAGCAGCAGCTGCTCGCCGTTGCGCAGCAGCATCCTGGTCTCGAACGCGGTCTGCGCGAGCAGCATCCGGCCGACGGGGGCCGCACCCGGCCTGGGGGAGTAGTCGGTCACGAGCGCAGGTCCCGTCCGGTCAGGTCGAGGAAGACGTCTTCGAGGCTGCGGCGCTGCACGGCGAGCCGCTCGGGGAGGATGCCGGAGGCCGCGCACCAGGAGGTGACGGCGGCCAGCAGCTGCGGGTCCACGGTCGCGGCCTCGACGCGGTAGCTGCCGGGGGCCGTCTCGGTGGCGGCCGTGCCCCCGGGCAGCTCCTTGAGCAGCGGGCCGAGGTCGAGTCCGGGCGGGCCGTCGAAGCGCAGCGCGTTCTCGGCGCCGCCGCGGCACAGCTCCTCGGGGGTGCCGGCGGCGATGACCCTGCCGCGGTCGACGATGGCGACGTGGTCGGCGAGCTGCTCGGCCTCGTCCATGTGGTGCGTGGTGACGACCACGGTGACGCCGTCCCGGCGCAGGTCGCGGACCAGCTCCCAGGTGGCCCGGCGGGCCTGCGGGTCGAGGCCGGCGGTGGGCTCGTCGAGGAAGACCAGCTCGGGGCGGCCGACCACGGCCATGGCGAGGGCGAGCCGCTGCTGCTGGCCGCCGGAGAGGCGCCGGTAGGTGGTGCGGCCGCAGGAGCCGAGGCCGAGCCGCTCGACCAGGGCGTCGACGTCCAGCGGGTGGGCGTGCAGCGTGGCGGTGTGCCGCAGCATCTCGACGGCGCGGGCGCCCGCGTACACCCCGCCGGACTGCAGCATGACGCCGATCCGCGGGCGCAGGGCGGCGTGCTGGGCGACCGGGTCGAGGCCGAGGACGCGGACGGTGCCGGCGTCGGGGCGGCGGTAGCCCTCGCAGGTCTCGATGGTGGTGGTCTTGCCGGCGCCGTTGGGGCCGAGGACGGCGGTGATCGCGCCGCGCGCGATGGTGAGGTCGAGGCCGTCCACGGCCGACTTGTCGCCGTACCGCTTGACCAGCCCGGCGATCTGGACCGCGGGTTCGGAGTGCATACCGGCGAGTCTAAGAGGGCCTCACGCCGGGCCCCGCCGGGGCCTCGGTGATCGTTTCTGCAGGTCAGGTAAGCCTTACCTGCGTGACTGATGACACGGGTGAGGCCTGGATCACGGCTTGTCCTGTTGGAAGTAATTACGCAACACTGGTGTTGTGAAAAACATGCGCGAGCACGCCACGCACCAGGAGGCCGAGTCGGCCCCCGGCTGTGACGTGCCCGTGACGGCGGCCGAGGTGCTGCTGGAGGGCCACCGCGCCACGCGCGACCGGGTCGCCCGGTCGATCCTGGACCACGGCCCGTCCTCCGCCGCCGACCTCGCGACCCGGCTCGGCCTCACCGCCGCCGCCGTGCGCCGCCACCTCGACGGACTGGCCGCCGCGGGCCTGGTCGAGTCCCGCGACCAGCGGGTCTACGGCAGCCGCGGCCGGGGCCGTCCGGCCAAGGTCTTCGCCCTCACCGACGGTGGCCGGGACGCCTTCTACCAGGCGTACGACCAGCTCGCGGCCGACGCGCTGCGCTGGATCTCCGACTCGGTGGGCGGCGGCAAGGCGGGCGAGGAGGCGGTCGCCGCCTTCGCGCGCGCCCGCTTCGGCAAGCAGGGCCAGAAGTACCTGGAGACCCTGCGAACGGCCGAAGCCTCCGAGCGCACCGAGGCGCTCGCCCAGGCGCTGAGCGCGGACGGGTACGCTGCCACGGTGCGGCGGGTCCCGTCGGCCGCGGCGAAGGCCCCGGCGGGCGCCCAGCTCTGCCAGCACCACTGCCCGGTCGCGCACATCGCCGAGCAGTTCCCCCAGCTCTGCGAGGCGGAGACCGAGGTCTTCTCCCAGCTCCTGGGCACCCATGTGCAACGGCTGGCCACCATCGCCCACGGCGACGGGGTCTGCACCACCTATGTGCCGGCACCCGGTGCCGCATCGTCGTCCGCCGCGCGCAGCGCGCGGCCGGGTCCCGATGCAGTGCCGACTGCCGGTACGTCCACCGAAGATTCAGCGTCCGCGCGTTAGGAAGCTCGCATGACTGACACCGTTTCGCACCCCGAGCTCGAAGGCCTCGGCAATTACGAGTACGGCTGGGCCGACCCGGACACCGCCGGTGCCGCGGCCAAGCGCGGGCTCAGCGAGGACGTCGTCCGCGACATCTCGGCGAAGAAGAGCGAGTCCGAGTGGATGCTGAACCTGCGGCTCAAGGGCCTGAAGCTGTTCGGCAAGAAGCCCATGCCGACCTGGGGCTCCGACCTCTCCGGCATCGACTTCGACAACATCAAGTACTTCGTCCGCTCGACCGAGAAGCAGGCCGAGTCCTGGGAGGACCTGCCCGCGGACATCAAGGCCACCTACGACAAGCTGGGCATCCCGGAGGCGGAGAAGCAGCGCCTGGTCGCCGGTGTCGCCGCCCAGTACGAGTCCGAGGTCGTCTACCACCAGATCCGCGAGGACCTGGAGGAGCAGGGCGTCATCTTCCTGGACACCGACACCGCGCTGCGCGAGCACCCGGAGATCTTCAAGGAGTACTTCGGCACCGTCATCCCGGCCGGCGACAACAAGTTCGCCGCGCTGAACACGGCGGTGTGGTCCGGCGGCTCGTTCATCTACGTGCCGAAGGGCGTGCACGTCGACATCCCGCTGCAGGCCTACTTCCGGATCAACACCGAGAACATGGGCCAGTTCGAGCGGACGCTGATCATCGTCGACGAGGACGCCTACGTCCACTACGTCGAGGGCTGCACCGCGCCGATCTACTCCTCCGACTCGCTGCACTCGGCGGTCGTCGAGATCATCGTCAAGAAGGGCGGCCGCTGCCGCTACACGACCATCCAGAACTGGTCGAACAACGTCTACAACCTGGTCACCAAGCGCGCCGTGGCGTACGAGGGCGCGACCATGGAGTGGGTCGACGGCAACATCGGCTCCAAGGTCACCATGAAGTACCCGGCCGTCTACCTGATGGGCGAGCACGCCAAGGGCGAGACCCTGTCGATCGCCTTCGCGGGCGAGGGCCAGCACCAGGACGCCGGCGCCAAGATGGTGCACATGGCGCCGAACACCTCCTCCAACATCGTCTCCAAGTCGGTGGCGCGCGGCGGCGGCCGGACCTCCTACCGCGGTCTGATCGAGATCGGCGAGGGCTCGCACGGCGCCAAGTCCAACGTCCTGTGCGACGCGCTGCTGGTCGACACCATCTCCCGCTCGGACACCTACCCGTACGTGGACGTCCGCGAGGACGACGTGTCCATGGGCCACGAGGCGACCGTCTCCAAGGTCAGCGAGGACCAGCTGTTCTACCTGATGAGCCGGGGCATGACCGAGTTCGAGGCGATGGCGATGATCGTGCGCGGCTTCGTCGAGCCGATCGCGCGCGAGCTGCCGATGGAGTACGCGCTGGAGCTCAACCGGCTGATCGAGCTGCAGATGGAGGGCGCGGTCGGCTGACCCCCGGCCGAGCACCCGCCATCCATTGAATTCCGAGGAAGAGAGCACAACGAACAGCCATGGCTGAGCAGAACACCACCGGCTCCACCACCGCCGGTTCGATCGAGGTCGGCACCGCCGGTGCGGGCGCGCAGCTCGCCGGCCCCGGCACCGGCCGGGCCACGGTCCAGCAGCCGATCGACGCGCGCGTCGCGGTCAAGCCGTCCTTCGACGTGAACGACTTCCCGGTGCCGACCGGCCGCGAGGAGGACTGGCGGTTCACGCCGATGCACCGCCTCGGCGGCCTGCACGACGGCACCGCCGCCGCCGCCGCCGAGCGGGGCGAGGACAAGGTCGAGTTCGCGCTGCCCGAGGGCGTCACCGCCGAGACCGTCGGCCGCGACGACGCCCGCCTGGGCAAGGCCGGCAAGCCGGTCGACCGGGTCGCCGCCCAGGCGTTCAGCGCCTTCGAGCAGGCCCTGGTCGTCACCGTGCCCAAGGACGCGGTGCTCACCGAGCCGGTCCGGATCGACGTGCGCGCCGAGGGCGGGGTCCGCTTCGCCCACGTGGTGATCGACGTCAAGCCGTTCGCCGAGGCCGTCGTGGTGCTCAACCACGTCGGCACCGGCACCCGCGCCGCCAACGTCGAGCTCCTGGTCGGCGACGGCGCGAAGCTCACCTTCGTCTCCGTCCAGGACTGGGACCGCGACGCCGTCCACGCCGCGCAGCACAACGCGCTGGTCGGCCGCGACGCCTCGTTCAAGTCCGTCGTCGTCACCTTCGGCGGCGACCTGGTCCGCCTCCACCCGCGGGTCAACTACGCCGGCCCCGGCGGCGAGGCCGAGCTGTTCGGCCTCTACTTCGCCGACGCCGGCCAGCACCTCGAGCACCGCCTGGTCATCGACCACGACACGCCGCACTGCCGGTCCAACGTGGCCTACAAGGGCGCGCTGCAGGGCAAGGACGCCCACGCGGTCTGGGTCGGCGACGTGCTGATCCGCGCCGCCGCCCTCGGCACCGACACCTACGAGCTCAACCGCAACCTGGTGCTCACCGACGGCGCCCGGGTCGACTCGATCCCGAACCTGGAGATCGAGACCGGCGAGATCGTCGGCGCCGGCCACGCCTCCGCCACCGGCCGCTTCGACGACGAGCAGCTGTTCTACCTGCAGGCCCGCGGCATCCCCGCGGACGAGGCCCGCCGCCTGGTCGTGCGCGGCTTCTTCGCCGAGCTGCTCCAGCAGATCGGCGTGGCCGAGGTCCAGGACCAGCTCATGGAGAAGATCGAGGCCGAGCTGGAAGCGGCGGTCTGACCCCGATGACCTACCTCCGTGCCTGCGCGCTGAGCGACCTCCAGGAGGACGTCCCCAAGCGCGTCGACCTCAACGGCGTGCCGGTCTCCGTGGTCCGCACCGACGAGGGGGTGTTCGCGATCAACGACACCTGCTCGCACGCGAACGTCTCGCTCTCCGAGGGCGAGGTCGAGGACTGCATGATCGAGTGCTGGCTGCACGGCTCCAGCTTCGACCTGCGCACCGGCAAGCCCTCCGGCCTGCCCGCCACCAAGCCGGTCGCTGTCTACCCCGTAAAGATCGAAGGGGACGATGTGCTCGTCTCCGTCAACCAGGAGTCCTGAGTACACATGGCAACCCTTGAAATCCGCGACCTGCACGTCTCCGTCGACGCCGAGAACGGCCCGCGCGAGATCCTGAAGGGCGTCGACCTGACCGTGAAGCAGGGCGAGACCCACGCCATCATGGGTCCGAACGGCTCCGGCAAGTCCACCCTGGCCTACTCGCTGGCCGGCCACCCCAAGTACACCGTCACCGGCGGCTCCGTGCTGCTGGACGGCGAGGACGTCCTGGAGATGTCCGTCGACGAGCGCGCCAAGGCCGGCGTGTTCCTCGCCATGCAGTACCCGGTCGAGGTCCCGGGCGTCTCGGTGAGCAACTTCCTGCGCACCGCCGCCACCGCGGTCCGCGGCGAGGCCCCGAAGCTGCGCCTGTGGGTCAAGGAGGTCAAGGAGGCGATGGCCGCCCTCCAGATGGACCCGGCCTTCGCCGAGCGCAACGTCAACGAGGGCTTCTCCGGCGGTGAGAAGAAGCGCCACGAGATCCTCCAGCTGGAGCTCCTCAAGCCGAAGATCGCGATCCTCGACGAGACCGACTCCGGCCTGGACGTCGACGCGCTGCGGATCGTCTCCGAGGGCATCAACCGGGTCCGCGCGACCGGCGAGGTCGGCACCCTCCTGGTGACCCACTACACCCGCATCCTGCGGTACATCAAGCCCGACTACGTCCACGTGTTCGCGGGCGGCCGCATCGTCGAGTCCGGCGGCGCCGAGCTCGCCGACAAGCTGGAGAACGAGGGCTACGAGACGTACGTGAAGGGTGGCGCTTCCGAGTGACCCATACGCTGACCGGTCTGCTCGACACCGACGCGATCCGCAAGGACTTCCCGGTCCTGCAGCGCGTGCTGCACGAGGACAAGCCGCTGGTCTACCTGGACAACGCGGCGACCTCGCAGAAGCCGCGCCAGGTGCTCGAAGCCCTGAACGCCTACTACGAGCGGCACAACGCCAACGTCCACCGCGGCGTGCACGTGCTCGCCGAGGAGGCCACGGCCCTGTACGAGGGCGCGCGCGACAAGGTCGCGGCGTTCGTCAACGCGCCGAGCCGCAACGAGGTGATCTTCACCAAGAACGCCTCGGAGTCGCTCAACCTCGTCGCCAACATGCTCGGCTGGGCCGACGAGCCGTACCGGGTGGACGCCGACTCCGAGATCGTCATCACGGAGATGGAGCACCACTCCAACATCGTCCCGTGGCAGCTGCTCTCGCAGCGCACCGGCGCGAAGCTCAAGTGGTTCGGGCTGACCGACGAGGGCCGGCTCGACCTGTCGAACATCGACGAGCTGATCACCGAGAAGACCAAGGTGGTCTCCTTCACCCTGGTCTCCAACCTGCTCGGCACCGTCAACCCGGTCGAGACGATCGTGCGCAAGGCCCAGTCGGTCGGCGCGCTGGTCCTCATCGACGCCTCGCAGGCCGCGCCGCACATGGTGCTGGACGTGCAGGCGCTGGAGGCCGACTTCGTCGCCTTCACCGGCCACAAGATGCTGGCCCCGACCGGCATCGGCGTGCTCTGGGGCCGCCAGGAGCTGCTGGAGGACCTCCCGCCGTTCCTCGGCGGCGGCGAGATGATCGAGACCGTCACCATGGGCTCGTCCACCTACGCCCCGGCGCCGCACAAGTTCGAGGCCGGCACCCCGCCGATCGCCCAGGCGGTCGGGCTCGGCGCGGCCATCGACTACCTGTCGTCGATCGGCATGGACAAGATCGCCGCGCACGAGCACGCCATCACCGAGTACGCGGTGGAGCGCCTGCTGGAGGTCCCCGACCTGCGGATCATCGGCCCGCGCACGGCCGTGGACCGCGGTGCCGCGATCTCCTTCACCCTCGGCGACATCCACCCGCACGACGTGGGCCAGGTGCTGGACGAGCAGGGCATCGCCGTGCGCGTCGGCCACCACTGCGCGCGGCCGGTGTGCCTGCGGTACGGAATTCCGGCGACCACGCGGGCGTCGTTCTATCTGTACTCGACGCCGGGCGAGGTCGACGCGCTGATCGACGGCCTGCACCACGTCCGGAACTTCTTCGGCTGACGGGACAGGCGCAGGACATGAAGCTCGACTCGATGTACCAGGACATCATCCTGGACCACTACCGCAACCCCCACGGCAAGGGGCTGCGGGACGGCGACGCCGAGGTGCACCACGTCAACCCGACCTGCGGCGACGAGATCACCCTTCGGGTGAAGCTCGACGGCGCGAAGGTCGTGGACGTGTCCTACGAGTCCCAGGGCTGTTCGATCAGCCAGGCCAGCGCCTCGGTGCTGAACGACCTGGTGGTCGGCAAGACCGTGGGCGAGGCGCAGGCCGTCCAGGAGGCCTTCCTGGAGCTGATGCAGAGCAAGGGCCAGGGCGAGGGCGACGAGGAGGTGCTGGAGGACGCGGTCGCGTTCGCCGGCGTCTCCAAGTACCCGGCCCGCGTCAAGTGCGCCCTGCTGAGCTGGATGGCCTGGAAGGACGCCACCGCCAAGGCGCTCGCCCAGCACCCCGCCGTGAACGACTGACCCGAGCAGAGGAGGACCAACCATGAGTGACGAGAGCACCACCACCGCCGACGCCACGGCCTCCGCTGCGGACACCGCCGCGGGGGAGCAGCCGACCGGCCTGATCGTCGGCACCACCGCCGGCACCGTCTCCGTCGAGGACCTGACCGAGGCCCTGATGGACGTCGTCGACCCCGAACTGGGCATCGACGTCGTCAACCTGGGCCTGATCTACGGCATCCACATCGACGAGTCCGACGTGGCCACCATCGACATGACGCTCACCTCGGCGGCCTGCCCGCTGACCGACGTCATCGAGGACCAGGCCAAGACCGCCACCGACGGCCTGGTGCAGGACCTGCGGATCAACTGGGTCTGGATGCCGCCGTGGGGCCCGGACAAGATCACCGACGACGGCCGCGACCAGCTGCGCGCGTTGGGCTTCAACGTCTGAGGTCTTCGCCGTACCGAACGCCGCTGCCCGGGACTCCGGGCCGCGGCGTTTTCGCGGTTACCCGTAGCCGGCCGCCCGGGGGACACCCCCCCGGGTTGCCCCATGGAGTTCACGTTGCGGGATAATATAAAAAAAAACCAACCCACCCGAC
>NZ_JBHVPD010000075.1:0-14446 GCF_042887525.1 Kitasatospora sp. NPDC057936 | reverse complement strand
AAAATAACCCCCCCCCGGCCCGCCCCCTGGGGGCGGGGTGGGCCTACACGTTTTGTGTTCTGCCGTCTCCCCCCCCCCGGGGCCCGGGACTCCGGGCAGCGGCGTTTCCGCGTTTCCGCTTCGCCTGCCGCCGGGTGAACACCCGCGCGTGATCCCCTTTGCTGAGCAGGTTCACCGCCGTTCCCCACCATCCACCCCCCACCCGCCTCTCGGCGGGTGCCCCCCCCCGCCCCCGCCGCGCGCCGCCCGCCCGGGGGGGCGCGCGGCACTGATGGAGTGGGGCGAGACACCTGCCGGAAGTATCCCGCTGGAGCTCTTTCGGGCTGGTGGGAGAGCCTGTCTCAGGCAGCGATGTGTGCAGGCCGACGGCCGGTTACGGCGGAGTGCAGGGCAGTTCGGGCTCGGACGGCACCTGCGGTGGCCACGTCCGCGCCATCGCGGGCCGGGGGAGTTCGGGAGGTCAGGCCGGCGCACGGGCGGCAGACGCCCGGTCGCGGTACGGTCCCGAACACACGGTTCAGGGCCTGTGCGGATGGGGCTCGGCATGGCACCAGCGGGCGGATCAGCATCGGTCAGCGGATCGCGACCTACGAGGACGATTCGGAGCTGTCCTCGCGCTCTCGGTCATGACACCTGGCGGCCAAGCACAGCGGAGATCGCGCGCTGGTGGACAAGACCAGTGCGGACGAGACGGGCTGCCGGTGTCGAGCAGTCGACGATGGTGAGGTGGTTGGCGGCCGGCGCGACTCCTCCGTCGAGGATGACGGTCGCCTTGACGCCGGTGGAGTCCAGGAAGCGCTGGACCTCCCCGATCGTGATCGCAGGGCCGGGCGCGTCGACTCCCGCATCGCCTGAGATGTTGACGGTCGTCGCGGCCACCGGCGTTCGGGCCGCCGTCGCGAGGGCGCCGAGTGGGCCCGACGAATTGGTGGTGAGGGCCGGCGACCCGACTGCAGGGTTCTGTACCCCGACGTCGACGCTCTGCCAGGGCAGGAGCATGGCGAGGTTGCCGGGCCAGAAGGCGTCGGCCAGTTGCCTGGCCTCGGGATGGATGACGAACTGCTTCTCGCACGCCTCCAGGGAGGGGGTGACGAGTACGAGGGACTTGGCGCGTGGCCGCTGCTTGCCGTCGAAGATGCTGTTGCAGGCGGCCAGATTCGTGGCGTCGGCGCAGATCATGTACCAGCGCTCGGTGGGCACGATGACGAGTTCGCCAGCTTCCAGGGCACGGGCGGCGGCGCTGAGTTGTTCTGGCGGGATCGGTCGCATGGGTGCCTCTCCGTCTTGGCAGTCAGCGGCTGGGCCGAGCATGATCCCGGCCCAGCTGGGAGTTCACGCGGGCTGAGGCAGCCCCGGGTAGTCGAGCCACGGGTCTTGCAGCGCCTGCAGCCGTCGCCGCGCGTGGTCGGGGTGCTCTACGCGGAAGTACGCCATGATCCGTGGTTCCGGGCTGAGGTTGCGGCCAACGGCGTGGGGGGCGAGGTGGTGCATCAGCAGTAAGTCGCCGGGACGGCCGAGGAACGGTATGCCGGCGTGGGCGTCGATGTCAGGTGGGACCTGCTCGGTGATACCGAGCGACCACTGGGTGCGGAACCACTCGGCCATGGCCAGGTGCCCGCCCGGTTGGTAGCGCAGGGCTCCGCCGTGCGGGTCGGTGATGTCGGACAGCACTACGCCGACGAGCAGCGAGAAGGTCCGAAGCTCGTCAGGGTCGAGGTGTGGGCAGGCGACGCCGTCCACGTGCATTGCCTTCTCCGGCTGGGCTTGTTCGAGTTGGCCCTCGGGGATGCGGATCTGGAGCTGCACGGTGGAGACGGGGCGAACGGCGCCGAGCAGGTCTTGGGCGAGCTCGGCGGCCGGGGACGCGGAGAAGAGCGCGAGCAGGTCGGGGTGGCTTCCGAGCTCTGGCGCGAAGGTCCGCCGTGTGTACGCGTTGATGAGCTCGGGGTTCATCGAGTCGCGGTACCAGTCGGTGACCAGTTCACTGGCTCGGACGATCTGGTCGTCGGGGACGGCGCCGCGCCTGACGAGCAGGCCGTCGCGCATGAAGGCGTGCTTCTCTGCGGCGGTGAGGGCCACGGAATCTCCTGGAGGGCATCGGGCGGTTACGGGCTGTCGTTGGTGAGGTGGGTGAGCACATGGCCGGCCGCATCGAGGGCGCTGTTGAGAATGGCTCGGCCGGCATCGGCGGTTGCCCGGCGCGGGTCGCCTCCGATGACGCCGCAGGTGGCGATGGTGGTGTCGCCGGAGGTCCACGGCCAGGACGTGCCGCGGTCCAGAACGAGCCGCTTCGCCTCAGCGCCGTTGGCCGTGAAGTCCGCTGGGAGATTGTCGAGATGGACGTCTTCGGGCGCAAGTTCGAGCATCATGGCCGTCTCGCGGATACCGGCGTGGATCTCCGGGACGGTCTCGCCGCCGCCCTGGACAGTGGACAGCGAGGCCGGGTGGATGACGCAGACGGAGACGGCGTGCGTGCGCTGCAGCTCGTAGAGGGCAGGCTCCAGGATTCCCCGGTTGCCACCGTGGCCGTTGATGATCAGGAGCCTTCGCGCAGGGGTCGCCCCTAGATGCTCCGTGACCACGGCGTGGAGCAGGGACATGAAGCTCGCGATCCGTAGCGACACAGTTCCCGGCGACCAGGCGTGTTCGAGCGAGAGCCCGTACGGGATGGCCGGCAGGGCCCACAGGTCGTGCGGTTCGCCATACCGCTGGACCAGCAGGTCGGTGAACCGCTCCGCAATCACGGTGTCCGTGTTGAGCGGTAGGTGGGGACCGTGCTGCTCCTGGGAGCCGATGGGGAGGCAGAGCACGGATTCGGTGGTGAGCTCGGTCAGGACCCTGGGTGCGGCGAGCCGCCCGTACTGGCGGGCGGCCGGGCCGTCTGCTCGTATCACTCGGTGCCCCGCCGGCCGATGCGGATGAGGAACTCGTTGTCCTCCGGGAAGACGTCCACGGTGCTGTGCTCGGCAAGGACGGCTTCCACGGCCGCCTCGAACTCGTCAAGGCGGCCTCCGAAGAGGTGCGGTGCGGCGAAGCTCGTGGAGTAGAGGTAGCCGAGGATGCTGTTGGTGCTCCACGTCCGGTGGACGGGCACCCGGATCTCCTCGACCCGGTTGAACGGTGACTCCTCCATGATCTCGCTGTAGGGCCGGTTGTGGTGCTTGAAGGTGCTGTTGCCAGCGCGCCGTTCCTCACCGAGGAAGCTCTGGACGACCGCGCGCACGGACTGCTTCCAGGGGCTGTCGGCGGCCCAGAAGCTGTTGTCGCCGAAGACGGCGACGGCGCCGCCGGGGGCCACCTGGTCGTCGAGGAGGGCGAGCACGGTGGCCTGGTCGAACCAGTGGAAGGCCCGGCAGATCGTCACGAGGTTGGCCTGCCAGCCGGTCGGGGGCTTGAAGTCCTCGGCCGTCGACTCGATGAGCGACAGGCTGGCCTCGTCTGGGAGTTGGGAGCGGAGGGCTTCTTCGGCGGCCTTGAGCATGTCGGCGTCGTTGTCGATGGCGATGATGTCGTCGAACCGGCCGAGGAGGGCTTCGGCGACGAGCCCGGTGCCGGTGCCGATGTCCAGGAGCCGGCGGGGCTTGCCCGGTGCGACGGCCTGGTCGAGGACGGTCGCGACCTCTGCCGGGATTCCCGGGCGGAACTGGCGGTAGTAGCTGGTGGTGCCGGTGAACAGGCTCATGGGTTCCTCAGATCGAGTAGCTGGCGAACGTGCTGGACTGCGTCGGCGAGATCGTGGGCGACGAGCACATCGTGTTCAACGAGGACGTGCTCGTCGGGGACCGTACGGCCGTGGGAGAGCCAGACGGCGGCGAATCCGGCCGCCGTGGCACCGCGGATGTCGCATTCCCAGTCATCGCCGACATGGACCATGGTCCTGGCTGATAGCTGGTGGGCATCGGCGACGGTCCAGAATGCGCGGCAGTCGGGCTTGGCGAACCCGGTGCGGCAGGACGGGAAGTGGGCGCTGACCCACGGAGAGAGGAGTGCGAGGAGCCGGTCAGGATCGGCCTCGGTGCAGGTCACGTTCGAGAGCGTGACCACGGTGGCACTGTCGCTGAGTTGCTGAAGGGCCTCGACGACTCCGGGGAAGAGAACGAGCGGGGAGACGGGCAGATCCGTTGGGAAGTCCGACTGCTTGATGTCCAGTTCCGCGCAGACCTGCTTGATCACGGCGCCGGTGATCTCCGGGGCGGTGTGCAGGACGTACCGCATCACGCGCCGGGCCTGCTTCGGGCCGAGTGGTGAGATGGCGGCGAGCCGGGCCGCCAGGCCGGGGCCCTGCGCGTTTCCGAGGGTTCCACCGATATCCAGGCTGACCAGTCGACTGACTGACCCACTCATGCAGCGTCACCCCCGGCCGGGGGCAGGGCGGAGACGATGGCGGCGATCCGCGCCGTACGGATCTGGGCGGTGGTGGCCTCACCGAGGAACGTCAGCGCGTACCGCAGCTCGGCCGCATCGAGCGTGTCCAGGTCGCGGCTGCCGGCCTGGGCAGCGTTCGCGAGGTCAGCGGGCACCACGCGCGGGCGAAGTCCGTGCGGGAGGTGGAGGATTCCGGCCCAGACTGGGCTGGGTGCCTCGATCGTTTCCAGCGGTCGGAGCACGGTGACGTCGTCGAGGGTGAAGATCCGTACGGCTGCGGGCCCTTGGCCGAGGTCAAGGATGCCGGAGAGGAAGGTGTCGTGGCCGTCGAGTCGTCGGTCCAGGACGAGGAGCAGGCCGTGTTCGTCGTGACGGGTTGTTCCTTGGACAGGGAAGGTGCCGATGGTTCGGGTCATCGCAGTCTCCGGGGTTGGGTACCGAGTCCGGGGGCGTCAGGGGCGGGAAGCAGGCCGCTTTTGGGTAGCCAGGGCTCGGCGTAGAGGAGTTGGCGGCGCGGTTCCCACAGGCGGCGGTACTCGACGGCCGGGACGTCGTCGGGGAAGGCGGCGGCGAGGTGGATGCCGGGCACCATCGAGCGGCCGTGGGGGTAGACAGGGACACCGGCCTCGCGAACGCTCGTGGTGATCTCGACTGCGCGAGTGAGGCCGCCGCAGCCGACGACGTCGATGGTGAGCGCGGTGGGCCGAGCGAAGTCCAGGAGGTTGTCCAGGTCCTCGTCGGGTCGCAGGCGCTCGCCCACCGCGACCGGTACACCGGCATCGACCAACTGGCTGTAGACGCGCAGGTAGTGCTCCGGCAGTGGGTCCTCCAGCCAGGCCAGCATCGGCTGATCAAGGCGGTCGGCGACAGCAGCAGCGAGCTGCGGGCTCCAGGTGCCCACCGCGTCGACGGCGAAGGGCTCACTGATGAGCGCCGCAGCATCGGCCAGTGCCGCGACCAGATTCCTGGCCTCGGCGGCGACGCTCGTCCCCGGGCGGCGGCGCAGCCCCCACTTGGTGAAGGCCCAGCCCTCTTCGAGAACCTGGGCCACCGCACCGTGGCTGGCGGGGCCGCTGAGATCCAGACGGAGCCAGGAGACGTACGCCGGTACGGCCCGCGTCCTCCGTCCTGGTGCCAGGAGGTCGGCCACCGGTTTGCCGACCAGGCGGCCGTGGAGGTCCCACACCGCACAGTCGATCGCTCCGACTGCCCAGTCCGAGACCTCCGGTGCAGCTGTCCGTATGCGCGGTCGGAGTCCGTGGTGATCAAGCAGCAAGGCTCCTACGGCTACGGGCCCGATCGCCTCCACTGCCCGGCCGACCGTCGTGCTCACGGGCCCGTACCAGCCGGTCTGCCCAGCGCCGTGGACCGCGACGAAGACGCTGTCGTCCCCGGCCTCCGTTGTGCCGCTAACCGGTACGGTCTCCACCTTGTCGATGAGTGGCTCCGTCATTGCGCGGCCTCCAGCCTGGTGGTGAGCCGGCCAGCGGCCTGGAGCAGTCCGGCGGTGTCCAGGCCGAGCTCGCGCGCGAGGGCGTCCTGGGGCATCGGTCCCGGCGGCTCGCGCCAGCCGATCACGTCAATCGGCCGCCGCCAGCGCCCCGCCAGCAACCCCCACACAGCTGCCGGGTGCCCGAGCGTGACGACCAGGACCGCGGAGCCCTCGCCCAAGTAGTGATCGACCTCGGCGTCGGTCAGGCCCTTGGGCCAACGCTCGGGATCGCCGAGAACGGTGACGTCGAGAACGCCCACGACGCGAATCCGGCAACCCAGTTGGTCACGGAGTGCCGGCACTGCCGCCGTGACGGTTTCGGCCGGCAGGTCTCCTGCCACGACGATGGTGAGGTCGGGCTCCTCCTCGTCGCTCAGGTGCGGCCAGATCGCGAGCCCGCGTGCCAGTTCCTCCTCGGCGGTCTCAAGCGGGAGCCGCAGTTCGGTGTGCTTTCCCGCGACCAGGATGTTGACGCTGCCCGTCGAGTTCAACGCCGCGTCGAGCGCGGCGGCCGTCCGCTGCGTGTCGGCCGGAACCAGCACGGTCACCGCAGGGTCCTCCGTCGCGAGCAGGGCCGTGGCGAGCGACGGGTCGCCGTGGGTGAAGACGTTGTGCCACCCGTACGAGGTCAGCAGCAGGTTGAGGCTCGGGAACGCCTTGTCCTTGGCGATTCGGCGGTGCTTGAGGTGGCCGACGATCCCGGCGGTCAGAAGCGGGGCGAACGCCTCGTAGGACACCAGGACGCCGCGTCGACCGGTGCTGATCCAGCCGGACAGCCAGCCGAGGAGCACCTCCTCGGCCAGTACCTCGGACGCCCAGGGCTCGTCCTGCAGCTCGCCGAGGTGGTTCGAGGACAGCTCGTCCGGGCTGAAGACCCGGAAATCCCCGGCTGCAGCATGCCTGCGGAGAACACCGCCTACCGCCTCCCCGAAGCGGGCGGCACTGCCGAGAACGACCGGCTTCGGCCTCTCACGGGTCGGGCGTCCGGGGCCGGCCGCAGAGTGCCGCGCGACAGACTCCAGTGCTTCGGCCAGTGCGCCGATCGGCTGGCCGTCGTGGTCGAAGAGTTCCGTGGGCTGGTACGACGCCAGCCACCTTTCCAGCTTGCTGCGCTGGGCTTCGTCCCGACGGGCCCCGTCAAGTGGCGTCTTGTGGGCTGCAGCCGTCCCGAGCACGTGCCGCCCGTCGACCGCCTCCGGTCCGCTCCAGCCCTTCACGCAGCGGAGAAACACAGCCGTCCGTGAGCCGTCAGCGACCTCACCGGCGGACACTGCCAGGGCATCCCGGAACGCCTGGTGCTCATCGGCGGTGGCCGCCGCCACGTGCACCACCCGGCTTCGCCACCCGAGGCCGGCCGCGTACGCAACGAGCTCGGCGTCGCTCATTGCCCCCAGCAGCGACCGGTTACCCATACGGAAGCCGTTGACGTGGACGACTGGCAGGACAGCGCTCTCCTGTAGAGCCCGGGCCGCAAGCCACGACGCCGCGGTCGTGGGGGTCTCGCACTCCCCGTCGCCGACGATGGGCACCACGACCCGTCCAGGCACGTCGAGCGCCATGCCGTGACTGAACGCGAGAGCGCCGCCAAGGCACCCGCCAGGTGCCGCTCCCGCCGGCAACAGCGGATGGGTTTCCGCACCGAGACCATCGTCGTCAGGGAAGTCCCGGGCCAACCGCCTGAGCCCGGCCGCATCGCGGGCGTACTGAGGGCGCACGCTGCCAGCTCGCCGGTGAGCCAGGCGTAGGCGAGCTGGACCACCCCCGCGTGGCCGGCGCCGATCACCGGGACCAGCTCACGGCCGGGCCCCAGCTCGCCAGCAGCGAGAACCGTGTGGGCGAGGGCCCACGCCGTTCCGGGGACGGTTCCCCAGTGACCGGCGGGGCGAGGCTTGACGTGGGCGGCCTGGAGCGGCTCGGTCAGCAGCTGGTTGTCATCGAGATGCAGAAGCACCACCGCCACATACGTGGCTGCCCTCCACAGCGCGTCGGCCCGGTTCAGCATGGCGGCACCAACTGCTCATCGCCGAACGTGAAGTACCACAGCGGCCGGTAGCACTCCCATGCCGCCGGGTGGAGGCCGGTCGGCCCGACGATGTCCTCGATGGCCCGGCGGGCCTGGAGGTAGTACTCCAGAGAGTCGGAGCCTTCTGCCCGGAGGCCCGCCATGATGGCGTTGTGCGCCTGGTACACCTGGAAGTTGGGGAACTCCGTGACGAACGGCATCAGCTCGGCCACACCGCCCAGGAGGTCGGCGAGCCGGTCCAGGCCGACGATGTAGGTGAACGAGGTCGCGTGGCCGGCGCGCATCGCCCCCCGCAGGACCCTGGGCATCTCCTCGGTGGTGAGCGTCGCTTTGCTCGCCTTGAGGAGCAGGTCCCTCCGACTGAAGCACTCGGCGGTGAGCCGCAGCACGAACGGGCCGACGCGCTCCGCCAGTTCCTCGAACGCCTCGCTGGAGCGGATGACCGACGTGAGGAACCCGATCCGAGCGCCGACGCCGTGGGAGGCGAGCACGTCGCGCAGGCCTACCAAGTGGTCAACGGCCGCCCGCTCCCGCTCGAAGCACCCGGTCGACACGGTGACTTCACGCAGTTCGGTCAGATTGCGGCGAGGGTGCTGCTCGACCATCGCGGCCAGGAGCTCGGCCAGCTCCCGCTCCTCGGAGAGACGAGGATCGGCGGCGGCCTCCAAGGTGTTCGGGCAGAACGAGCACCCCACACAGCGGCTGCGGGCGTTGGGGTTTAGCGTGGCGGCCCGCCCGTCGTCCCTGAAGTACCCTCCGACCGCCTCGTCGGCGGCGACGCGGTCGATGGAGCCGACTACGACGCCGCCCAGCAAGAGCTCGTCGTCGGCCAAGTGGAACGGCGAAGCCTTTGCATTGAGCGGGACGATCACCATCCAGGCGACGTCCGGCCGGGTCGTGAGACGAACCGAGATCCGGGCGCGATGACGGCCGTGGGCGGAGGAGATTCCGAACAGGTTGATCGCGATGAGCAGGGCGTCCTCCACGGGCACGCCATAGCGCTCCGCCATGCCCCTGATCGCCGGGAGGGTGAGGACCGCCGCGGGTTTGCTGCCGAGCGCTGTTTTCATGATCCACTCTCCGTCTCTGGCTGGACCGGGCTTTGTTGCCCTAGTCGTCGTTCTCTGCTGGATCTGCCTCGCGCCCCCCACTGGTCGGGGAGGATGAGCCCGTGTGGGCCTGCCGGTGTCCGTCCGGCAGGCCCACACGGTTCCTTTGCTCAGCGACCGGGGTACGGCGGCTGCGGGGTCGGCGGTGCCGGCGGCGGCGGGGGCGGAGGAGGCGGAGGCTGGGGCGCCTGCAGGCGCGCGATGGACGACATGGCGGTGTTCCCTTCTTGCTCGGTGGTGCGTGTGGAGACGAGGCGTGACTCCGTTGTCAGGCCTCGGGTTCGACCGCAGGGTGTTGCTCAAGGTCGCGGTCGGGCTCGTGATCGGCCGCCAGGACGGGGCCGAAGTGATCGGAGCTGAGCTGCGGGTCGGCTACCACTCCGAGCAGGGCGAGGACGATGAGGTGGCCGAGTGCCCAGAGCCAGGTGAGTACGGCTTCGACGGGATCCCGGTGAGCGGCGCGGTAGATGTCGTCGTGCGGCTGGTAGTTCGTCATGCCGCATCGGTCCTGAGCTCGGCCCAGACCACAGTGCCGTCGCTCGTCGCGTCGACGCCCCAGCTTTCGCACATCCGGCTCACGAGGAGGAGCCCCCGGCCGTTCTCAGCCAGGGCAGACGGGGCGGGCCGGTCGAAGGGCCCAGGCCCCGCGTCAATGACCTCGATTCGCAGACCGCGAGGCTGAGGTGCCAGGCGGACGTCGAAGCAGCCAAGGCGCGATGCCGCGCCGTGAAGAACGGCGTTGGTGCAGAGCTCGGACGCGACCAGTTCGACGTCCTGGACGAGCGGCCTGTCGAACTCCCATGCGCCGACGACCCTCTTGATCAGCGCCCGGGCCAAGGGCACGGAGGCGTGAGCGCTCAGGAAGCTCATCTGTACCGACAGGCAGCCGGCCACCTCGATGGCTTCCCTTGCTCGAAGGTCCTGACGTGCCACCACGATCAACCCTCCTGGTTGCTCAATCGCCCGTCAGGCAGAGCTGCTTGAGGGCGCGTCAGAACGCTAGGAGGATGAATGGACGGGAACCCGGAAAATCCTTCCGGGGTAGGCGGCGGGGACGCCCTCAGGCTGGGAGCATGCCTGGAATGAGTGAGACGCTGAGCATCGGTGAGCGCGTCGCCTGGTACCGCCGTCGACGGGGCATGCCCCAGGAGGTTCTGGCCGGCCTCGTCGGGCGAACAGCTGACTGGCTGAGCAAGGTTGAGAACGGCCGTATTGAGCTCGATCGGCTTTCGGTCATCAGGGCGCTGGCCGATGCCCTCGACATCCGGCTCGGCGACCTGCTGTCGGAGCCGTCACTCCTCGACTGGCCCGGCGATGCCCAGGGCGGAGCCGTCTCGAAGCTGCGCGAAGCGCTCATGGACTACAAGCAGCTGTCGCCGTTCCTGGCGGCCGACGACGCCGAACATCCGCCCGACCTCGACATCCTGCGCGCCGAGGTGGGCTCCGCCTGGTCCGCCTACCAGGACGCCAGATACTCCCGCGCGACCAGACTCATCCCGGACATCCTCTCCCAGGCCCAGCGCGCGGTGCGCATGTACGAGGGCGATCAACAACAGCGGGCCAAATCGTTGCTCGCGATGGCCTACCAAGGCGCCGCGATGGTCCTGACGAAGATAGGCGAAGCCGACCTGGCCTGGATGTCGGCCGACCGCGGCCTCACCGCGGCCCAGGAGTCGGGCAACATCGTCGTCACCGGCTCGCTGTTCCGCTCGGTCTCCCACTGCCTGCTCAGCAATGGACGCCTCACCGCCGCCAGGGACTTGGTCATGAACTCGGCCTCGTTCCTGGAGGCCGGCTTGGAGGACGGATCCCCGACCTACCTGTCGATCTACGGCACCCTGTTTCTCGTCGGGTCGATGGCCGCTGCAAGGATTGAGGACCGGAGTACGGTGCGCGACTTCCTCGCCGAGGCAGACCGGGCGGCACAGCGCCTCGGCCACGACGCCAACCACATGTGGACGGCCTTCGGGCCGACCAACGTGGCCATCCACCGGATCTCGACCGCCATGGAGCTCGGCGACGTCCAGATCGCCCTCGACCAAGGGCCGCGCGTGGACTCCTCGACGCTGCCACTCGAACGCCGAGTGCGGCACTCACTCGAAATCGCCCGCGCCCACAGCGCACAGAACCGCATGGACGAGGCCCTCGCCCTCGTATTGGACGCCGAGGAGCTGGCCCCCGAGCAAGTCCGCTACCACTTCATCCCCCGACACCTGGTGACCAATTGGGTCCGCCAACAGCGCGGCAAACCCAGCTACTTGCTGGCGGGCGTCGCGCAGCGGCTCCAGATCGTCGCGTGACGCGGCTGGGCGGCTACAGTCGTCGCCATGAGCGACTCCCAGTCCCACGAGGTCGTGGCCCAGCCCCGCACCGCCGCCGGCGTGCTCTTCTTCGACGAGGACGACCGCGTCCTCCTCGTGAAGCCGACCTACAAGCCCGGCTGGGAGATCCCCGGCGGCTACCTGCATGCCGGCGAGACCCCGAGCGAGGGCGCGGCCCGGGAGGTCAAGGAGGAGCTGGGCATCACCCCGCCGATCGGTCGCCTGCTCGTCGCCGACTGGGCACCCCATCCCACCGAGGGCGACAAGCTCCTCTTCGTCTTCGACGGCGGCGTCCTCCCCGTCGACGAGCTCGACCACATTACCGTCGACCAGGTGGAGATCGGCGAGTACGCCTTCTACACCACCGACCAGCTCGAGGAACTCCTCATCCCCCGCCTCGCCCGCCGCGTCCACGCCGCCTGTGGCGCCAGGACGCAGTCCGCGACCGTCTACCTGGAGCACGGAGCGACTCGCGCGTAGGGCCTACGCCTCACGGTGGCTCCACGGAGCTCTCCTGCGGCAGCCTGCGGACGTGATTTCCCCGCCTCGGCGTGGGCGGGGCACCGGCCCGGGGGCCCCAGACACGCCCGGGGGGGGGGGGCCCACCGAGCGGGGGGGGGAGGGGGGGGTTGTTTTTCCCCCCCCCGGGGGGGGGGGGCCCGCGGGGGGGGGCCGCCCGCCACGAGGGCGGGGGCGGGCACCCGCCGGGAGGCGGGTGGGGGGTGGATGGTGGGGAACGGTGGTAGATGTGCTCAGCGGAGCAGATGGCGCGCGGGTGTTCACCCAGCGGCGGGCGAACCCACCGCGGGCGGCGGCGTTCCGGCGTCGTTTCCGGCCGTCACACCGCTGTGACGGGGGGCGGCGCAGGCTGGGCGCAGGTTCTTCGAGGAGGTGCGGACGATGAGCACTCGACGGATCCTGCGAACCGGGGTGACCACGGCGATGGCCGCGGTCATGGCCCTCGGCGGCGCCGCGCTGGGGGCGTCCTCGGCGCACGCCCAGGACTTCGGCCCGGACACCTGCCGCCAGGGCTTCGTCTGGCGCGACGCCAGGCCGGGGGACCACGTCTGCGTGACCCCGGACATCCGCTCCCAGGCGGCGTTCGACAACAGCCAGGTGCCCTTCCGGACCCTGCCGGACGGCTTCTGCGTCCAGGGCTTCGTCTGGCGCGAGGCCTGGGTCGGCGACACCGTCTGCGTGACGCCGCAGACGCGGTCGCAGACGCGGTTCGACAACGGCCAGGCCGACGACCGGCGGCTGGCGGTGCGGATCTGGGCCGACGACACCAACGGCCAACTGGAGTTCGGCGGTGACCACTTCAACGTCAACGGCGGGGTGCGGGTGCAGATCGTCCTGAACTCCACCGGCACCGTGCAGTGGTCGCAGACCGTGACGGCGGTCCGGAACGCCGGGTTCGCGGGCGGCAGCTTCGGTCTGTTCACCGGCCATCCGTTCAACTGCGGGACGAAGAACGCCACCGCGCGGGCGATCGACCTGACCTCGGGGCGGGTCACGGCCTCGATCCCGGTCGGGTACTGCGTCAACTTCGACTGAGGTCGACAGCCCACGGCGTGCGGCGCAGCATGGATGAGGAGGTCCATCCGTACGCGAAGAGATGGTGGTTCGATGGCCTGCGGCGATCGGGGCCCGCCGGTTCGGGGCGCGGGCGTGCGGCTCGGCCTGCTGGGCGGCTTCGCGCTGTCGGCCGGTGGGGCGCCGGTGGCCGTCTCCGCGGGGGCGGAGCGATTAATCGCCTTCGTCGCCCTGTGCTGCAACGGGAACGTGCCGCGAGGGCTGGTCGCCGGGACGCTGTGGCCGGACGCCACGGAGCGCTGCGCGCTCGCGAGCCTGCGCTCGGCGCTGTCCCGCCTGCCGGCGGCGGGCCGGTCGGCGCTGGAGATCGGCCCGACCGAGCTGAGGCTGGCCGACGGCGTCGGCGTGGACCTGCGCGACGCCCGGGCGCTGGCCCGCCGGATCCTCGCCCCCGGTTCGGCGCCGGGCCGGGACGGCCTCGGGCTGGCGGCCGTCGAGGACCTCTCGGCCGACCTGCTGCCGGGTTGGTACGAGGACTGGACGCTGCTGGAGGCGGACGGCTGGCGGCGCCTGCGGGTGCATGCCCTGGAGGCCCTGGCCTGCGCCTTCGTCGGGACCGGCCGCTTCCCGGAGGCGGTGGCCGCGGCCGGCGCGGCCGTCCGGGCGGACCCGCTGCGCGAGAGCAGCCAGGCGTGCCTGATCCGCGCCCACCTCGCCGAGGGCAACCCCGGCGACGCCCTGCAGGACGTCGAACGCTACGAACGCCGCCTGCGCACCGAACTCGGCCTCCCCGCCCCGTCCCGCCTGTGGCGCCTGGTCGCCGAGTCGGGGTAGCGGGGACGTCAACCCGATGCCGAGCAAACCGCTCCTTCGGAGGGAAGGTCCGTGTGGCAGTGGTATATCTGCCGATGGGCGGCCAGGCTACGGCCAATGAGTGTTGTTGCGCACTGTCATTGGCCGTTGCCCGACGATCCCTATGTCATGTGGTGTCGGGGCGAGCTGGCCGAGCACTTCCGCCTTCCTTATGACCTGCGGATCGAGGTGCTCGACGGAGTGCTCGCGGTGCTTCCCGCCTTGGACGATTCCGGTGCCGGGATTCTCCTCGATGTCGAACGCGCGGTGGAATCGGCCTGCTCGTGGCGAGTGCTTCGGCAAGTCAAAGTGGATCTGGCGGAGATTGAGAACGGATATATCCCGGACCTGGCCGTCGTAGGAAGAGAAGCCGGCGAGTGCCGTCAGATGCGGGAGACAGTGCGCTCAGGCGATCTTGAGCTGGCAGTCGAGGTGACATCGTCATTCAACGCGGAAAACAGCCGTAGGCCGTCGCTTGGCGGTTCGAAGCGCGCCACCAAGTGGAGCGGGTACGCGCGGACCGGGGTGCCGTACTACCTGTTGGTGGACCGTGACCCGCGCCAGCCCGGTGTCACGCTCTTCGGTGCGCCGGACAAGGCCGAGGGGGCGTACGAGGTGCTGGGGGAGTGGAAGTTCGGTGAATCGGTCCGGCTTCCGGAGCCGTTCGGCGTCGAGATCGGTACCGATGCGTGGAGGCCTTGGAGCGCGTAGATCCACGGTGAAACGTCGCTGCCCGGGCCCCGAAGGGGCC
>NZ_JBHVPD010000074.1:0-54705 GCF_042887525.1 Kitasatospora sp. NPDC057936 | reverse complement strand
CGGCAGGCCCCGGGCACGGCTCCTCACCGGCCCTGCCCGGTGAGGAGCCCGATCACGGGATGGACCGCGTCGTCCCCGGAGCCGCCCTCCGGGAACAACTCGGCGGCCTCCGCACTGCGGGGGAACATGTCCCGCTCGTACGCGGCGAGCGCCGCCTCCACGTCGTCGGGGTGCGCGGCGAGGGCCAGGCCGAGCTCGGCGCCGTCGAGCATGGCCAGGTTGGCGCCCTCGCCGTTCGGGGCCTGGAGGTGGGCGGCGTCGCCGAGCAGGGTCACCCCGGGCACCCGCTCCCACCGGTGCTCGGCCGGGAGGGCGTGGAGGTGGCGCAGGACCGGTGCGGAGTCCGCCTCGGTGATCAGCGCGAGGAGCTCCGGCGCCCAGTCGGCGAACTCCCGCGCGATGCGCGCGGTGACCGCGGCCGCGTCGGTGACGTCGAGGCCCGCGAACCAGTCCAGCGGCTCGGTGATCCCGATGTAGGCGTGCAGGGTGTCGCCGCTCTCCCGGTGCGCGAAGATCTCCCGGTCCGGCGACGACGCCGCGATCATCGAGCCGCCGCCGACCGCCCGCGCGGTGGCCGGGAACCGGGTGCGCGCGTCGGCCAGGTACGTCTCGACGACCGACTTGCCGGTGTACCCGGGCCGGGCGGCCGAGAGCAGCGGCCGCACGCGCGACCACGCGCCGTCGGCGCCGACCAGCAGGTCCGCGACGACTCCGGAGCCGTCGGAGAACGCCACCTCGTGCCGGCCGCCGCCCAGGGGGCGGACGGCGGTCGCCTTGCGCCCCCACCGCACGGTGCCGGCGGGCAGCGAGTCGAGCAGGATCCGCCGCAGGTCGCCGCGCTGCACCTCGGGACGCCCGCCCGTGCCGTCGTCGGCCTGCTCGAACAGGACGCTCCCGTCGCGGTCCAGCACCCGCATCGCCTGGCGCCCCTCCAGCACGATGGCGCGGAACTCCTGCGTCAGCCCGGCCGCCGCCACGGCGAGTTGCCCGTTGTAGTCGTGGATGTCGAGCAGCCCGCCCTGCGTGCGCGCCGACGGGGAGGGATCGGCCTCGTGGACCGCGACCGGGATGCCGTGCAGGTGCAGGACCCGGGCCAGGGTGAGGCCGCCGAGCCCGGCGCCGACGATCGTGACGGGTGTGCGCATGGGTGACTCCTTCGGGATCGGGCCGCCCGATCGGTTCCGGCCGGCCTCCCCGGACGCTGTCAGGCGCCGCCGTCATACCGCCGTCGTCCGGCCGTCGGACCCTGCCGGACGACCGGCGGGCCACCGGCATGCGACTGTCCGCACACCACCCGACGCCGCCCGGACCACCCCCGAAAAGCGGGGCGCACGGCCGCCGGTACGCGCCCTCTTCCTCCGGAGGACGACCCGGCCGCCGACTACGCCAACCGTGCGCCCGAACACGTCCCCGGGCCGGCCCGTGCCACCCCCGGCGCCCGCCGCTCCGGCCACCCCGCCGCACGCGCCCGCATCCGGCACGTGCGCCCGGCCACCTGCCGTCCGTACCCGACCTTGTCCCAGCGCCCCACTGCTGCGCCCTCTTGACGGTCCGTCAGCACGAGAGGCCCCGGCCACCCCGCCGACCACACATGTGCCACACACAACCCTCAAACCTCGGCCGCACGGCTCGCGGGTGTGGCACGGAAACGCATCGGCTCGCCCGGACGGTCGTTGGTCGTGCAGCGCGTGAGACAGCTCGCGCCGCCGAGCCGGCCGCCGAAGACGTCGGCCGGCTCGGGTCCTTCGCACGAGGAGCCGACCGGTGAGCGACCTTGTCCGCCTCATTCCGCAGCCCAGGGAAGCCGAACGCGCCGACCTGAGCGTTGACGCTCTCGAATTCCTGAAACGGTACGGCCTGCACCCGGCGCCGGAGGCCTACCTCTCGCACGGATACGTGGACCTGTGCCTCAAGGCGTGGCCGACCGCCGGGGGCGCCCCGCTGCGCCTGGCCGCCCGCTGGGCCCTGTGGACGTGGACGACCGACGACCTGCTGGACGGAGACCTCCGCGGTGCCCCGCTGGACGCGGTCGGGAGGCTGACCCGGTCGCTGCTGTGCGTCTGCGCCGAGAGCGACCGGCCCGCACCCGACGACCATCCCGCGGTCCACGCGCTGGCGGAGCTGGTCCGGGAGAGCCGCGCGATGATGCCCGACTTCTGGTGGCAGCGCTACCGCGAGCAGCTGGCCGCCTGGATCGTCGCCGCACGCGACAAACTGGTGCACTACGTGCAGCCGGGACGAACGCCCACGCTGCGTGAGTACCTGATGCTCCGTCCGGCCGACGGCGGCATGCTGCTGGCCGCGATGTGGTGCGAACTCGCCGACCAGTGCATCACGCCGCACTGGGGCGACCCCATGGTGCAGGACCTCCTGGACGCCTTCTCGACCTGCGGGATCCTCACGAACGACCTCGCGGCCGACGGCGGCAAGGACGAGACCTTCAACGCCATCGCCGCCCGGATGGCCGACGGCGGCCTGTCCGCGGCGCAGGCCCGCCAGGACGTGAGCGAGCGGCTGGACGCGGAGGAACGGCGCTTCTGCTGGCTCCACTCGGCGGTGCGGCGCGGCTTCCACGCCGGACCGCCCCCCGCGGCCGACGCCGCCGCCGGCCCCCCGGTGGACCAGGTCCTGGACACCCACCGCTTCGCCCTGCTCCTGGACCAGTTCCTCGCCGCCCTCACCACATGGACCGGCACCAGCGCCCGGTACCCGGTGCTGCCCGGCACCCCGCAGCCAGCGCGCCGCGCCCTGCGCGACGTCCTGATCACCCCCGCCGTCCGCACGTGGAAGGCCGTGGGCCCGCGCTCCCGGCGGACCCGGACGAGCGCCGCCCCGGCCCGCTGAATCCCCGGGCGCCGACCGGCGTTCTGCAGGGCTGATGGCTCAAGTCGACCCGGCCCCCGGGCAGATCCCGGCAACCCGCCCCCCCAGGAGCCGACCGCAGCCGGTGGCACCGCGCCCGTCCCCGGGCCGGTGCCACCGCCGTTGACGGCACCGGACCCGCCACAGGCAGGGCAACCAGGAGCCCCGCCGTCCGCGCCCGGCCCGGGGAATGGCAGGCTACGGGGCGGTGAGCAGGCACAACACACACGGGAGGCAGAGGTCGTGATGCCGGCCCTGGAGAGCACCTGGACCTGGGAACGCGACCGGCCGCTCAAGTACGTCCTGGCCGAAGAGGAGTGGGACGACGAGCCGACCGTGTGGGCGCGCTGCGCCGAGGCCGACGGCTTCTTCGTCGAACCGGCCCCGCACCGCAAGCAGCTGACGCTCGTGGGCTGCGCCCCGACCGGCCGCCTGCTCAAGGCGGCCGAGCACGCCCGGCACCGGCCCGGCGAACCCGTCGACCTCGGGGCCCTCGGCCTCATCGTGGACTTCACCGCGCCCGGGACGGACCCCGAGAAGGACCCGTACGGCGGCTACCGCGACGACCACTGGGAACTGCTCGCCCCCGTCCTGACCGGGTGCGCGCCCTCCGGCCTCGGCACGTCCCTGTTCGACCTGGTCGTCGAGGCCGGGGTCGACGGCCCCGGATGGCGCGACGAGCCCGCGGACGCCGAATGGCGGCTGTTCAATGGACCGGGCGGAGGCGGGCTCGGCGCGTGCCACCGCGTCGAAGGCCTCTACCGCGGCGTGCCCGCGTCCCCGCCGATGCGGCTCATCGGCTGCGAGCCCGGCGAGAGGCTGCTGCGCCGGCTGGTGCGCCCGCGGGGCGACGGCGACCGGGTGACACTGCTCGCCGTGGACCGGACCGGCCGGGTGATGCGCCACCAGGAGCACATGCCGCTCAACGTCATCGCCTCCCGCCCGTCCGTGCTCGGCGGGACCCTGCTGGACCTGTGGCTGGCCGAGGGCCCCGCCGTCCGGCCCGTGCCGGCGGCCCGGCCGGTGTGGGACGCCTGGTTCGAGGGGCCGCCGGCCGAGGCCGGCACCTGGGCCGCGTTCCCGTCCGAGGGCCGGAAGGAGTGGGCGGCCTTCGCCGCCGCCCGTCAGGACGCCGGCCGTCAGGAAGCCGGCCGGCCCCCGACGGGTCCCGTACGGCACCTCGACGGGCGGCACGTGACCGACGTGCCGGGACTGGTGTGCGCGATCGGCGAGGCGGTCGCCGGCCCCGGCGGCCACTACGCCCAGTGCTGGCACGTGCTGCGCGGCTGCCCGTGCGGCGGGGACCTGCCGCCCGCGCCGTTCACCCTGGTCTGGCACGACGCCGAGGTCGCCCGGCGCGCGCTCGCCGAGGTGACCGTGGACACGGAGGGCGAGACGCCGTACGTCGACGACGTCCTCCGACTGCTCGCGCGGGTGGGCATCACCGTCGAACTGCGCTGATCTTCCCCCGGGGCGCCACCGCGCCCTCGTCCAGGTCAGGCGTCGAGCACCTGGCCGGCGCGCTTGACGACCGGCCCTTCCGTCGACCAGGGGAACTCGATCCAGTCGTCGGTCTTCTTCCACACGTACTCGCACTTCACGAGCGAGTGCGACTTCTCGTAGATCACGGCGGACCGCACCTCGGCGACGTGGCCGAGGCAGAAGTCGTGTACCAGCTTCAGCGTCTTGCCCGTGTCGGCGACGTCGTCGGCGATCAGCACCTTCTTGTCGGTGAAGTCGATCGCCGCGGGGACCGGCGCCAGCATGACGGGCATCTCCAGGGTGGTGCCCACGCCCGTGTAGAACTCGACGTTCACCAGGTGGATGTTCTTGCAGTCCAGCGCGTACGCCAGACCGCCCGCCACGAACACGCCGCCACGGGCGATGCTCAGGACGAGGTCGGGCTCGTACCCGTCGGCGGCGATCGTGTGCGCCAGCTCGCGCACCGCCCGCCCGAACATCTCGTAAGTCAAGGTCTCGCGCACGTCGGTCACAGCGCCCAGTCTCCCCGCCCGCCGCCCAGGTGGCGAGCACCGGCACGCCGGGCAGTGCCGACGGGACGTTCCACGGGACACGACGTCCCCCCGCGACCCGGGAGGTCCCGTCCACCGACGACCGATCAGCGGTCGGTAAGCAAGCGGTAAGCGACCCCGTCCTAGCCTCGGAACAGGCCCGCTCCGAAGAACCGGCAACCGGCGCAGGCGGCCCCCTGACAAGGAGCACCGATGGCAAAGCGTTTGCGAACCATGCTGGCCGTGGCAGGCATCACGGTCGCCGGCCTGGTCGGGCCGGCACCGGCGGCCTCGGCGAACACCCCTCTCACGACGCTGAGTTTCGTCGCCCACGAGGACGACGACCTGCTCTTCATGAACCCCGACATCCTGTCCGACGTCCAAGCCGGATACGACACCTGGGTCGTCTACCTCACCGCCGGTGAGATCGCCTACGGCAGCGGCTCGCCCCAGGAGCGCCTCGACTACGCGAACATGCGGACCGAAGGCGTCAAGGCCGCCTACGCGCGCGCCGCGAAGACCGCGAACGACTGGACGTTCAACGAGTCCGTCTTCAACGGTCACCCGGTGGCCACGGACACCCTCACCGGGACCAGGGTCCACCTGCTCTTCCTGTACATCCACGCCGCGGACGGGGCCTCCGGCGACAACTGCGGCGACCTCTACCGGATGCTCCACGACCCGGCCTTCGCCGGCCGCCCGATCGACGGCCGGCCCGCGTACACCCGCCAGGACCTGCTCGCCACACTCCGGGCCGTCACGGACGGCGTGAACCCCGACTACCTGCGCTCCCAGAGCACCATCGGCCACCGCGACGGCGACCACATCGACCACACGTCCGCCGCCCTGTTCACCGCCGCCGCCGACTCCACGATCCCGCCCGGCGCCGACCCGCTCACCGCCACCGGCACGACCGTCCGCCAGCGCGACGAGTACCAGGGCTACAGCCTCGCGAACCAGCCCGACCGGTTCGGCGGCTACTGGCGGGACGAGAAACTCGCCGTCTGGAACGCCTACAAACCGCACGACCCGGCCGTCGGCCCCACCACCTGGGACGAACTCGCCGGCAAGGAGACCGACCCGGCCGCCGCCGGCCGCCGCTTCACCGCGAACGGCACCTGGGCACCTCCGGGCGACTTCACCAACCAGTGCGGCAACGACGGACCGTACCACTGACGGCCGCCGGGGGAACGGCCCCGTCCCGCCACCGGTCCCGGCGGCCGACGGCCGGGGGAGAGGTGCTAGAAATCCCTCGTGGACGTTCCCCCCGAGCCCTCGACCCTGCGCGTCTTCATCGCGCTGGCCCCGCCCGACGACGCCAAGGACGAACTGGCCCGGGCCCTGCAGCCCGCCTACGCCATGTACCCGCGGCTACGCTGGAACCGGATCGAGGACTGGCACATCACCCTGGCCTTCCTCGGTGAACTCCCCTCCACCACAGTACCGTTGCTGCAGTCCGTACTCGCCGGCCGGGCCGCCACCCACCCCGCCCTGCAACTGGCCCTGCACGGCGGCGGCCACTTCGACGAGCGGCTGCTGTGGAGCGGCATCGACGGCGACCTGGAAGGACTGCACCAGCTCGCCGCCGACGTCCGCGACCTGGTCGCCTCCTGCGGCATCGCCTTCCGCAGCCGCCCGCTGCGCCCCCACCTGACCCTGGCACGCGCGCGCCGCGACGATCCCACCAGCGTGCCCCGGGCCGCGGCCGGCCTCGACGGATTCGCGGGCCGTCCCTGGCAGGCCGAGCGCCTCCACCTGGTCGGCAGCAACACCGGCCGCGGCCCCGGCCCGATCCGCTACCGCGACATCGAGGCCTGGCCGTTCGGCACCGCGGCCCGCACCGGCGGCGACGGCGCCCCCGCCGGGCCGTAGCCGACCGGCGAACGCCCCCTCTTACAGCGGGGTCAGGACGTCCTGGTGCGCCCCGTCGAGGACGAGGCCGTTGTCCAGCCGGACCCGGACCGTCACCTGCTTCCCCCGTTCCCGGTGGGCGGCCCACTGCGGCTCCAGCACGGCGATCTCGGCCTCCAGCCGCTCGCGGCTGGCCGCCGGCATGGTGTGCCCGTAGTCCTCGAACAGCGCCTTGAGACGCAGGTACTCGCGGACCTCGTGGCTCTCGGGGAGTTCGTCCACCCGCTCGACGGTGCCCTCGACCCCGGCCCCCAGCGAGAGGAACCCGACGACGGCCCCGGCCTCCCCGGCGACCGCCTCACCGAGGGCGAGGTCCTCGGCCAACCTGACGCGCAGGCCTTCCACCAGGGTCATCCGCTTCTCTGCCTCTCCATCGACTCTCCAGCAGCCCGGTCATTATCGTCCCCGCACCCGGTACCCCCGCGATCGCGCGAGTGGACGCCTGCCACACTGTGCGCCATGAGTGACCACGAACCCCATGCCCCGGCGCAGCTTTCCGAGGCACTGCACCGCAGGCTGGAGCGGATCGAACGGCTCCTGGAGCCCGAGAAGCCGGAGCGCCCGGCGTGGCGCTCGGTCACTCTCGGTGAGCAGCGGTGGGCGGTCTCGCTGGCCATCCTGGTCGCCGTGGGCCTGCAGCTGGCCCTGCCGACCCGCCTGACCATCCACCCGCACTGGATGCTGCCGGCCCTGGAACTGGCACTGCTGGTGGCCCTGGCGGTCCTCAACCCGCACAAGCGCATCGACCAGACGTCGCGGCTGCTGCGGCTGATGAGCCTGGCCATGGTGGCGGTGATCAGCCTGGCCAACGGCTGGTCGGCGGTGAAGCTGGTGCGCGACCTGATCCACACCTCCGCCTCGCCGGGCGCGCTGGCGCTGCTCGGCACCGGCGGCGCGGTGTGGGCGACCAACATCATCGCCTTCTCGCTCTGGTACTGGGAGTGGGACCGCGGCGGCCCGGCGGCCCGCGCCCAGGGGGTGAAGGCCTACCCGGACTTCCTCTTCCCGCAGATGCAGCAGGAGGGCATCGCGGAGCCGGGCTGGGAGCCCTCCTACCCGGACTACCTGTACGTGGCGTTCACCAACGCCTGCGCCTTCAGCCCGACGGACACCATGCCGCTGTCGGTCTGGGCGAAACTGCTGATGATGACGCAGTCGGCGGTCTCCCTGATCACGGTGGTCCTGGTGGTGGCGCGGGCGGTCGGCATCCTGCAGTAACGGCCCCGCCCCACTCCCGGTTCTACTCCGGCTCCGGCCGGTCCCAGTTCGCGGTGACGCGGGCCCGTTCCGCCTCGATGAGCGGCCGGACCACGTCGTCGACGGACCGGTGGGAGATCTCGGCGAAACCGTGGAGCCAGTCCGCGAGGTCGGCGGGCAGCCGGAGGGTGACGCGGCGGGGCGGGGGGAGCTCGGGCATCGGGCCTCCAACGGGACGCAGCGGGAGCAGGGCGGTGAGCCGCGCCCGATCAGCTTGCCTCAGCGGGGCCGGGGATCGGCCAGCAGGTCGGTGGCCCGGTGGGTCCGCTGGTACAGGACGTGCGCCCCGGTGCGGGTGCGGGTGATCAGTCCGGTGCGGTGCAGGATGCCGAGGTGGTAGGAGACCGTGCTGGTGGCGAGGAAGTGCCGCTCGCTCAGTTCCGCGGTGGTGCGGGCGGCGTGCAGGTCGGACAGCAGGCGGGCACGGGTCGCCCCGAGCAGGGCGGGGACCGTGCGCCCCGGACCGGTGGCGGGCCCGGGCCGGGAGGGGTAGGCGAGCATCGGCTCGCGGTCGGCGGGCGAGGGCACCGAGTCGACGACCACGCGCAGGCCGGCGGGGAACACCGAGGGGGTCAGGACCAGGCCGGTGCTGCCGGGGATCCGGGCCTGGAAACGGCCGACCAGGTTCAGCCGGTCGTCGTTCCAGTGCACCCGGGGATGCAGGGTGGCCAGCATGCCGGCCAGGCCGTGGCGGGCGGTGGTCCGCGCCCGGTGGGTGATGTCCTCCTCCATGCGGCTGCGCAGGGCCGGCCAGTGCGGGGCGAGGGCCGAGTCCCACAGCCGTTCCAGCTCGGCTGCCACCAGCTCGGCGAAGTCCCGTTCGCCGCGCTCCAGGGCCTCGCGCAGGACCACGGGGACCACCCGGCCCGCCAGACGCTCCTCACGGACCCCCTGGGCCATGATCCGCAGCTCCCAGCGCAGACGGGCGGAGCCCGTGGTGGCCACCGCGTGCAGTTCCTCCTGCACCGGAGCCTCCGGGGTCTGCGGCTGCGGGGTCAGGAAGTCCGGCACGTAGTCCCACGAACCGCCGAACAGCGCGCCCAGCAGAACGAGCCTGCGCTCGCGGACGGCCTCCTGGACCCTGCCCCGCCAACCGCCGCCCGGCCGCGCGTCGTCACGTAAGAGCCTGAGCGCGCCGGCCAGGGTGGCCAGCGGAGAGATCGCGAACCGGGTGTTCGCGAGCACGGCGCGGTCCATGTCGAGGTGGAGCACGACACCCCCCGGGGTCGGCCGCAGGCCGCCCGGACGGCCGGCGTCATGAGTGTTCGAACCTCATCGAATCACTCGCAGGGCAACTCCGTCAGCCGGTTCCCTTGAGCCGGGGACGGGCGGCCCGGCCGCACCATCCCCAAAGGTTCACCCACGACACACACGGCCCTCGAAGAACGACCCCGACCTCCGGAACTCGCAGGCAGTCGTACGGACTTGTCCGGGCAACCGGCCTCCGCGTGGAGCCCGGGCACCGTGGGCCGAGGCAATCAGCCGTCGGACACCAGGAGAAACCGATGATCAGGAAGCGCACCGCCACCCGCCTCGCCGCCGTCGCCGCCGTCGCGACCGTCGGCCTGAGCCTCAGCACCGGGATGGCGTCGGCCGACGCCACCTTCTCGGCCAACGTCCCCGGTTGTGCCGGGGGCATGGTCGACACGTTCTCCAACGGGCACGACTGGGTGCGGGGCTACGTGGCCTCCACCATGGGCGACTACTGCACCGTGGCCCTCAGGCAGTCGAACGGCAACGGTCAGGGCAAGGGGACCTACGGTCCCAGGGTCTGGACCGACCCCTTCCTGGACGCCGGCATCACCTCGTACGTCGTCGTGTGCAACGGATCCACCGGTCGGTGCGCCACCAGCCAGTCGTACTGACGGACGCCGCCGGTCCCGTCCTGGCCCCTCCCGGGGGAAGGGGCCATGACGGGACCGGTGCCCGCACGGTTCAGCCGATGACCGGGCCGGCCTCGACGTCTCCGATCTGCTGGTCGTTGTCGACGATCCAGGTCTTCGAGAAGTACTGGCAGCCGGGGAACGCGCCGATGCCGTCCGAGGGGACCGTGTACAGGGTGGCCCCGCCCCCGCCCTTCGGGATGTACGTCGCCGTGTCCGTCCCGGGAACCCAGTTGACCGGCCCGCTGGTGTCGCAGCGGTAGCCGAGCTGCACGTGCAGGTAGACGTCGGTCGGGCCACCGGTGGCGATGGCCTTTCCGTGCATGTAGCTGCTGCTGTCCTGGTAGACGCACGGCAACAGGGTGAAGCCGGCGCCGACGTAGACCGGAGTGCTCCGGCAGACGTTGTCCCCGGGGCTCGCGCCGGCCGTTCCGGCGGTGGTCATCATCGTGCCGGCGGCCAGCGCCATGGTGGCGGTGCCGAGTCCGAGAAGACGGCCGGCCGGGGTTCGGGGGCGGATGCGCATGGCGGTGATGCTCCTTCGGAAGAGGTGGGACGCGACGGAAGCGCGCACCGCGATGCTGGCAGCAGGAATCGGCGCCCCGCGAGCTGTTCAGCCAGGACCGAATAGTTGCGAAACCACCCCACGGCGGACGACACCCGGCATGATCGTCGTCCAATGGGGAGGACGGGCGGGAACCGGGGGGATCCGTGCTGGACTTGCGCTTCGGTGCCGCGGACATGGCGCGCACCACGTTCGCCGTCTCGTCGATGGACCAGATCATCGGCGGCATCGCCGGGGCGGAGCACCACTGCGTCGGCGCCTCGCTCGGACGCGCCCGCTGGTGGCGCCGGATGCGCCAGCACGTGCCGCACCAGGCCGATCGCCTGCTGGAGCTGGTGAACGCCAGCTTCGAGGGGGTTCCGGATTTCCTCGTCGCCAACGTCGAATCCGGCCGCCAGGGGCTCGCCGACGAGCTCGACGCCATCGTGGCCCTGCCCGAGAGCCGGATCCGCCGGGACCTCGACTTCTACGGCGACGACCCAGGCCTGCCGCCCATCGTCCGGGAGCTGCGCGACGGCGGCACCCGAGGGCTGCGGCTGATCGCCGACGGCGCCTGGGCCCTCTTCCGGTCCTGCTTCGCCGCGGACTGGCCGGACATCCGGCGGCTGCTCGGAGCCGACATCGCACACCGGTCCCGCGCCGCCGCCGAGGCCGGCACCGGCGTCATGCTGGAGCGGCTGCACCCGCAGACGCGCTGGCGGACCGGCGAAGTCCTGCAACTCACCGTCCACGGCTTGAACGAAGGGTGGGACCTGGACGGGCGGGGCGTGGAACTGCGTCCCAACATCTTCCTGACGTCCATCACGGCCCTCCCGACGGAACACCCCGCGGCGACGGTCCTGTACCCGAGCCGTGCCCGCCCGGCCGGAGGCACCGTTGCCCGGCGGACGGACGGCCTGGCCGGACTCATGGGCGCGACCCGCGCCCGCGCCCTGCGCGCGATCGGCCTGGGCCCGTGCACCACGGCCGAGCTGAGCAGGCGTCTTGGCCTCAGCCCGGCGAGCGCGTCCGCCCACGCCACGGTCCTGCGCGTGGCCGGCGTGATCACCACGGAGCGCGAAGGGCGGCAGGTCCGCCACGACCTCACCCCGCTCGGACACGACTTGCTGCTGAACAACCCCGAGCCCCCCGGCACGGGCGGGAACCGCGGCTGACCCTCGCCCTGTCGCTTGCGCCGGAGGCGGCCTGCCGTTCACCCGGCCTTCGCCGACGCGGCTCTTGTGTGGGCATCGTCAACTGCGGGACAGTGACGGCCAATCACCCGCCCCTCCGAGGAGAATCCGTGCGTCTGTCACGCCTCGCCACCGGCCTCGCCGCCGCCGTCGCCCTGCTCTGCGGGCCCACCGGCGCCGTCGCTCCCGCAAGCGCCACCGGCACCGCCGGCACCGCCGCCGCGGTGCAGCCCGCCGCGGCCACGGCCGCCGTTCCGCGGCCCGACCACGTCGTGGTGGTGCTCTTCGAAAACACCTCGGAGAGCTCCATCGTGGGCAACCCACAGGCCCCGTACTTCAACCAACTGGCCAACACCGGCGCGAACTTCACCAACTCCTTCGCGATCGAACACCCCAGCCAGCCGAACTACCTGGACCTGTTCTCCGGCTCCAACCAGGGAATCACCGACGACTCCTGCCCGCACAGCTTCAGCACCGACAACGAGGGCGCCCAACTCATCGCCAAGGGCCTGACGTTCAAGGGCTACTCGGAAAGCCTGCCCTCGGCCGGCTCGACGGTCTGCACCTCGGGCAAGTACGCGCGCAAGCACGTCCCGTGGACCAACTTCACCAACGTCCCGGCCTCCGCCAGCCTGCCGTTCACCAGCTTCCCGACCGACTTCACCCAACTGCCCACCGTCTCCTGGGTGATCCCCAACCTCTGCGACGACATCCACGACTGCTCGATCCCCACCGGCGACACCTGGCTGAAGAACAACCTGGACGCCTACGTCCAGTGGGCCAAGACCCACAACAGTCTGCTGATCACCACCTTCGACGAGGACGACAGCGCCGGCCCCAACCAGATCGCCACCTTCTTCAACGGGCAGCAGGTCAAGCCGGGCACCTACACCGAGCAGATCGACCACTTCAGCGTGCTGCGCACCATCGAGGACATGTACGGCCTGCCGTACGCCGGTGCCGCCGCCCAGGCCACACCGATCACCGACGCCTGGAACACCGGCACCACCGGCGGCGTCAGCGTCACCGCGCCCGGCAACCAGGCCGGCACCGTCGGCACCCCCGCCTCCCTCCAGATCCGGGCCACCGACACCGCCGGCGGCACGCTGGGCTACGCCGCCACCGGTCTGCCGGCCGGACTGTCGGTCAACGCCTCCACCGGCCTGATCAGCGGCACCCCGACCACCGCCGGCACCTCCGCCGTCACCGTCACCGCCACCGACTCGACCGGCCCGTCCGGCAGCACCTCGTTCACCTGGACCGTCAGCCCGGCCGGCACCGGCTGCCCGTCGCCCGGCCAGCTGCTCGGCAACCCGGGCTTCGAGAACGGGAACAGCCCGGCGCCGTGGAAGGCGACCTCCGGCGTGATCAACAACGACCTGGCCAGCGAGCCCTCGCACAGCGGCAACTGGGACGCCTGGCTGGACGGTTACGGCTCCGCGCACACCGACACGCTCAGCCAGAGCGTCACCGTCCCGGCCGGCTGCAAGGCCGCGCTCGGCTTCTGGCTCCACATCGACACGGCCAAGACCACGGGCACCGCCGACGACACGCTCACCGTCACCGCCAACGGCAGCACCCTGGCCACCTACTCGAACCTCGACGCCGCCAACGGCTACACGCAGCGGACCCTCGACCTGTCCGCCTACGCCGGCAAGAGCGTCACGCTGACGTTCACCGGCGTGGAGAACTCCTCCGCCGACCAGACCGGCTTCGTCATCGACGACACCACGCTGAACGCCTCCTGACCGGCACACCCGACCGGCACACCGGGGCCGTGCCCGCACCCGGGCGCGGCCCCGTCACGTGATGGCGGTGTCGAGGAGGACTGCGGGGCGGGGGCGGGGGAGCCGCGGTGGGAGCCGAACCCCGCGTCCGGGCCCGGGTGGCCGCGGAAGCGGATCACGCTACGGTCTGATCATGCTTCAGAAAGCTCGTGCCGCCCTGATATCGGCACTCCTGCTGGCTCCCCTGGTCGGAGCGGCCCCGGCCGCTCCGACCGCCGCCGCCACTACCGCAGCCGCAGCCGCCACCACCACCGCCGCCACCCCATCCGATCCCCAGGCCACCGCGGCCACCGGCCGGGTGCTCGACTGGCTGTCGCACCTGCCGGGCCGGGCCGGCAACCGGGTGGTCTCCGGCCTGTTCGCCGGCTACAGCGGCTCCGCCTTCTCGCTCGCCCAGACCGAGGACCTGAAGGCCCAGACCGGCCAGTACCCCGGGCTGATCGCCTGCGACTACGGCTCGAACGGCAGCTCGACCATCGACTCCTCCTGCAACGCCGACCTGAAGAACTGGTCGGCCAGGGGAGGCCTGGTTTCCGTCGGCGTCCACGCACCGAACCCGGTCCAGCCGGGACTCCAGGGCCTCTACACCCACCTGGACGGCTTCCAGCAGCTCACCGACCCCGCCACCACCGTCGGTGCCGCCTGGCAGCAGACCCTCGACAGGATCGCCACCGGCCTCGCCGACCTGAACGGCGCCGGCGTCCCCGTCCTGTTCCGCCCGTTCCACGAGATGAACACCTCCGGCGCGGGCGCCTTCTGGTGGAGCGGCCAGGACCGGGCCGCCTACGTCTCCGCCTGGCAGTACACCTACCGCTACCTCACCCAGGCCAAGGGCCTGCACAACCTGCTCTGGGTCTACTCCCCGCTCTGCGGCGCCGGCGACCGCGCCGCGTACTACCCCGGCGACGCCTACACCGACGTGGTCGGCCTCGACTGCTACCCGACCGACCCGGCCGCCGCCCAGGGCTACGGCGAACTGACCGCGCTGCACAAGCCGTTCGCCTTCGCCGAGATCGGCCCGCCGAACGACCCCGCCACCCACGTGCCCGCGCCCGCCGGCTACGACTACGGCCGCTGGGCCGACGCGATCCGCACCCGGTTCCCGGCCACCACCTACTTCCTGGCCTGGAACGACAAGTGGAGCCCCACGGTGCAACTCGGCGCCCCGGCACTGATGAACGACCGGTGGACGCTCAACCTGGGCGGGATCGACCCGTCCGCCACGACCGACCCGGCCGGGCCGCCGCGCCCGCCGGCACCGGGTGCCGTGCTGGAGGGCTTCGAGAACGGCCCGGACGGCTGGGGCGGCTGGCAGACCCTGAACGGGCCCTGGACGGTGGACGAGTGGGCCTCCCAGCAGAGTCACTCCCTCAAGGCCGACGTCGACCTGACCCGCCCGGAGACCTACCTCAACAAGGTCGCCCGCCAGGACCTCAGCGCCTACAGCACGCTCTCCGTCGACGCCCGCACCGCCCCCTGGGGCAACCAGGCCGCCGGCACGACCGCCAAGCTCTACCTGCGCACCGGCGCCAACAAGACCTGGTACGACAGCGGTTCCACCGTGGTCGGCCCGGACGGCGCCGTGCTGACCATGCCGCTCGCGGGCGTGACCGACCTCGCCGACGTCGAGGAGATCGGGGTCCGCTTCGCCCCCGCGCCGGGCGCCTCCGGCCAGAGCTCGGTGTACATCGACAACCTGACCGCCACCACCCCGGCGAGCACCCTCGGCGACTTCGAGACCGGACCCGACGGCTGGGGCGCCTGGCGGATCAAGAACGGCCCCTGGCCGGTCACCGAGTGGGCCGCCCAGGGCACCCACTCCCTCAAGGCCGACGTCCAACTGGAGAGCGGCGAGGCCTTCCTGCTGCGCCACTACGCCACCCCGGCCGACCTGACCGGCAACCTCACCCTCACCGCGACCGCCCGCACCGCCCCCTGGGGCAACCAGGCCGCGGGCACCAAGGCCAAGCTGTACGTGAAGGCCGGTGCCGGCTGCGACTGGTACGACAGCGGCACCTACCCGGTCGACGCCGACGGCACCCGGCTGTCCTTCAACCTGGCCGCCGTCCCCGACCTCACCAGGGTCTGCGAAATCGGCGTCGACTTCGTCCCGGCCGACGGGGCGACCGGCCAGTCCTCCGTCTACGTGGACGCGGTGTCCATGCGCTGAGCCCCCTGCGCCCCCACCCGGGAGGCCGCCGCCCCCACGACGGGACGGCGGCCTCCCGCGCCTTCGCGCCGGCCGCCCCGCCCGCCTGGTGCCGCCGATTTTCTGTTATGCCAATTGACACAACCTCAGTGCCGTCCCTAGGGTCTCCTGGCATGGACGAGGTCAAGAAGCGCGGCCGCCCCCGGAAGGACCCCGCGCAGCTGGCGCGGTGGACTCCCCCCGAGGGGTGGTCACGGCTGGTCGCCTGGGTGTCGCCCGAGGAGAAGAAGGCCCTCAAGCACGTGGCGGTCGAGGCGGAGGTCTCGGTCGCCGACCTCGTCCGCGCGCTCGCGGGCGGTCTGGCCGCCGGGGCGATCACACACGAGGAACTGCTGGGCCACGTCAGAAAGGGCATCCAGGTCATGGAGAAGATCCCGACGCTGTTCGACCGGGACGACGCCTTCCGCGTCGTCGACCGGCCCCGCGCCGAATGCGCGTGGGTCTTCGAGGGCGAGGGGGTGCCGACCGAGAAGCTGGACGGCACCAACGTCCGCCTCACCGTCCGCGCCGGACGGCTGGTCCGGGTGGAGAAGCGCCGCAACCCGACGAAGGCCCAGAAGCAGCAGGGCATCCGGGACGGCTGGTACGTCGACACCGACGAGCAGGCCGCCGAGGACAAGTGGATCCTCGCCGCCGCCCACGCCACCGACACCACCGCCTGGCCCGACGGCGAGCACTCTTGCGAGGCCCTCGGCCCCCGCATCCAGGGCAACCCGCTCGGTGTGACCGAGCACCACTGCGTCCCCTTCAACCTCCAGGTGCCGGTCTACCAGGACGTGCCCCGGACCTACGCGGGCCTGCGCGACTACCTGGCCGAGATGGAGAGCCGCTACACCCCGGGCGCGCTCGCGGAAGGCATCGTCTTCCACCACCCCGACGGGCGCCGCGCCAAGATCAAGCGCAAGGACTTCCCCAAGGCCGTCTGACCCGCGCCCGCTCGGGGAGGGCGGCACAGGGACCCCGCGCCCGCGCTCACACCTCCGTCGCCCGGACGTGCTCGTACCAGTCGCTGCCGCCGTTCGCCGGGTCGTGGCCGGGGTCCCGGCGCCACTCGCTCCGGTCCACCCGGAACGTCGCCCCCGGCATGAGCAGGACCTCCGCCTCGGTGCCCTGGTACTGGTGGAACGGGTCGATGTCGCGGCCGTACTTCCCGGTGAGCGTCAGCTCCAGGAGGATCCGGTGCGTCGCCGTGCCGGAGACCTTCTGCCCGCGCATGAAGTCCAGCCCCACGGACTCCTCCCTGCTGGTGCTGTCGAAGGAACTCGTGAAGACGGAGCCCGGCCGGTAGTTCAGCGCGGCCTGCTTGCCGAGCCGGTAGGGCGACTCGTCCCCGCCGACGTTCCAGTCACCGCGGAAGACCGTGCCGGTGACGGGCGGCAGCCGGTTCAGCGCCTCCATCGTCATGTCGGCGTGCGCCTTGAGCTCCTCGAAGAGCACCGGTGCGAGGACCTCGATCCGCGCGTCGATGACGGCCATCGCCGCCTTCTTGGCGACCGGGTCCATGCCCCGCGCGGCCGTGAGCTGCGGCCTGATCACCGGGTCCTCGTCCAGGGTGGGCACCGCCTCCTGGTTGTGGCTGTTCTGGGCCGCCCACCTGAGCTGGCCCTTGATCTGCCGCAGGGAGAGGGCCTCGGCGCCCGCGGTGGCCGCGCCGACGGTCCCGTACGGCGCGTACCCCTCGGGCAGCAGCCGGCTGCGCACCACCGAGTTGATCATCTGGTGCGCGCCGCCGGTGTACGCCATCAGCGCGGTCGCGTGGGCCTCCTTGAAACTCTTCGCGACGGCCTCGGTGGAGGCGCCGGCGTTGTCCGCCTTCCACTGGGCGATGCGCGGGGTGGGCGCGGTGTCGCCCGCCACGAAGGCGCCGTACTGGCCCGCTACTTGGGCGGCCGCGGGCTGGCCGGGCTCCATGAAGCCGCTCGCCGCCGGGTCGGTCGTGCGGGGCTTGTTGGCTTCGGCGAGGTACATCAGCTCGTGCGGGAACTGCCCGTCGACGCAGACGTTCTGCCGCAGTTCCTCCTCCGTGAAGGGCGCGATGTGCTGGTACATCAGCGCCGCGCCCTTGCCCGCCCGGAGCGCGGACTCGCCGGGCCCCTTGACCCCGGCCGCCCAGGAGCCGCGGAGGATCTCGTAGAGCGAGTGGTCCCAGGACGGCAGCATCCAGCCCATCAGGGCCATCCGGTAGTCGAAGACGTCCACCCCGGGCACGTTGATCCACTGGAAGGTCTTGAGCATCCGGGTCGTGGTCCCGGACATGCCGGCGACGACCGGGATGCCGCGCGCGGCGTTCGCCTTCGGCCAGGACTCGTTCTGCTGGATCTCCCAGTAGGCGGCGCCCTCGTTCCAGGGCAGCTTGTCGTCCGGGCCGGGCTTGCCGGCGAACGCCAGTTCCCGCGCGCTGAGCGGGGCGCCGCGGTCGGCGTAGTCGCGCGGGGTCTTGCGGTTGGCCTCCTTGTCGGCCTCGCTGCGCTCCTTGCGCGGCCCCTGGCTGTCGATCATCTCCAGGGTGTCGCCGGCGAAGGTCTCGGGGTCGGACTGCCACAGCAGGTTGCCCAGCGCGTACGGGTCCTTCTCGTAGTTGTAGCCCTTGCCCGCGAGGCTCGCCGCGGCCCACAGCGGCGGCCGGGACCAGCCGTTGAGGAACGCGGAGTGCTTCTTCAGGTCCTCCTTGTTCATGCCGAGGGTCGCCGCGAGCTGCGGCCTGGGCCCGATGATGCCGTTGAGGACGTCCTTGAGCGAGAGCTCCGCCCCCTTGTTGTAGTAGGCGGCGTTGTAGACGGCCGTGACCAGTTCGCGGACGTTGCCGTCCCGGGAGAAGAAGTCCTTGATCTGGGCGGTGGTCATCCCCTCGCCCACCTGCCCGGCGCTCGTCCGGTCGTCCTTGAAGAACGACTTGTTGGCGAGCGCCGGGTCCTTGTGCTCCTGGCCGGCGTAGGCGATGAGCAGTTGCTTCAGCCGGTTCACGGTCTTGCGCGCGGCGGCGAGCGCCCTCGGATGCCCGAAGGCGTACGCGCCCAGCCGCTGCTCGAACTTCTCGGCCGCCGCCTGCCAGCCCGTCTTCGCGTAGTACTGGGCGTGGTCGAAGGGCGCCTGACCGTCGCCGAGGCGCTGGACGACGCTCTTCCCGCCGGAGCCGGCGCGGGCACGGGCACGGGCGGGGGCCGCCCGCTGCACGGGTGCCGTCCCAGCGGACGCGGGCGCGGGCACGGCGGGCACGGGGGCGGCCAGGGCGCGGCGGGCGTTGGCCTCCGCCGCGCGTTCGAAGCGGTCGGAGGGGTCCGAGACGCTGAGCCCCGAGCCGTTGTCGGTACCCGCCACCGGCCCCTGGCGCTGCTGGATGACGTGCGTCAACTCGTGGGCCAGGGTGTGCCGGTCCGCACCGCCGGCGCCGATGACGACGTGGCTGCCGGAGGTGTAGGCGCGGGCCCCCACCTCGGCCGCCGAACGCTGGGCGGCCGGCCCGGTGTGCAGCCGCACGTCGGAGAAGTCGGCGTCCAGCCGCGCCTCCATCTCCGCGCGGACCGTCCCGTCCAGCGGCCGCCCGGCGGTGCGCAGCACGTCCGGCACGGACGAGCGCTGCACCGGCGCGCACTCGTCGTGACCGCCGGACGGGCCGTGCGCGTGGCGTCCCGCCTGCCGCTCCAGCGCCCGGCCGACGGCGGCGTTGCCGACCGCGCGCTGCATCGCGAGCAGCCGCCCCGCGGGCCCCCGGCCGCCGGACCCGGCCGGCCCGACCGTCCCCGCGGTTCCGGGGGACACGCGCGCTCTGCGGGGCACGGCCGCACCAGCGGCGGCGGCGTCGGCCGGACGCGCCGCGGCGGGCGCGGTCCGGTCGGGACGGGTCTCGGCATCCTGCTGCTCCCGTGAACGCATGCCCCGATCATCGGTCACCACGCCCTGGAGGACCAGGCCCCCTGTCCTTGCGCCCGCTCTCGGCCGGAGCCCTTCCGCCGCGTGCCGATCCTGTGCTGCCATACGGGGATGACCAACACTCAATTCCCCCGGCTGAAGCACGGATCCGACGCCTGGTGCGCGGCCCGGGACAGCATGGTCGAGATCGTCAAGGGCTGGGCGGTCGAAGGCCGCACCGACTGCTACGGCGCGCTGAGCGAGTCGCTGCGGGACGCGGGCTTCTCGGTCCCGCCCCGGGGCACGCTGATGAGCAACCTCCTGGAGGCCGCGTGCCGGGTCGAGGCCGACAGGGGCGTCCCGGTCATGCTGACCGCGATCGTCGTGAACAAGCAGAACCGGCGACCGTCCGGACAGTTCGAGGTGCTCGCCAGGACGGCGCCGTTCCGGCGAGGGGACGAGCCGGGCTGGAGCTGGGAGACGGAGAGGGACCGGGTGTTCGCTCACTACAGCTGACCTGCGACGAGCCGGCCGGCGGATGCCGGTCGCCCGGCCTGCCCGGCCGTTCGTCAGCGGTCGAGTTCGATGACGAGCGAGGCGTAGGAGGGGATCATCACCTTCCGGGCGTAGCTGCGCGAGACGATCCGGTAGGGGCGTCCCGGCGCGCGGACCGCCGTGACCATCCGGGCGATCTCGGCGCGGGCGACGGGCGCGCCGAGGCACAGGTGCCGGCCGGCGCCGAACCAGAGCTGGCGCGAGCGCGGGTCGTACGGGCGTGCCAGGTCGAAGCCGCCGGCCAGGTTGTCGGCGGCGTAGGTGACGAGGAGGATCCGCTCGTCCTTGCGCAGGCGGCGGCCGGCCACGGTGACGTCCGCGCTGACGTGCCGTCCGATCACCGGCGCGGGCGTGGTGACGCGCAGTCCCTCGCGCACCGCGTCGCCGACCAGCCCGGGGTCGGCGAGCAGCGGTTCCTGCTGTCCGGTGTCGTGGATCAGCGCGATCGTGCGGGCCATCGCGCTGGCGGCGGTCTCGGTGCCCGCGACGAGCAGCAGCGAGGCGAGGCCGCTGGCCTCCTCCAGCGTGATCCCGGCCTCGCGGCAGCGGCCGAGCAGGGTGTCGGGGTCGGCGCCGGCGTAGGCCGCCGGGACGCCGCTGGTCAGTGACGCGACGATCTCCTTGGCCGCTTCGATCCGCTCGGGCGGCAGTTCGGTCGAGGCGGCCGTGTCGAGTGCGAGGGCGGCCAGCCGCTCGCCGGCGGCGAAGGTGTCCAGGTACGCGGAGTCGGGGCTGTCCGGGGGGATCTGCAGGCCGAGCAGGTCGGCCATCAGGCGGCCGACGACGAGCCGGGCGGCCGCGGCCACGTCGACCCGGTCCCCGGCGGCCAGCCGCGCCGTGACGTCGGCGTAGACCGGCCCGGCGGCCCGTTCGACCAGGGCGGCGGAGTTGTCCTCGGTGAACAGGTCCCGGGCGCGCCGGCGCAGGTCCGCGTGGCCGGGGCCGTCGAACAGGCGGGTGACGTACGGTCCGAGGACCTGCTCCCACAGGTGGCCCACGCCGCCCTCGCCGAGCAGGGTGAAGTGCTGGTGGTCGTTGAGCACGGCCCGGATCAGGGTGGGGTCGCTCGCCACCCAGCCCAGCCGGGGTACCCGCCGGATCGGTCCGAAGGGCCGGGACATGGTGATCCTGGTCAGCGTCCACAGGGCGGGCCGGCTGGCCCACAGCAGTCCGCTCTCGTGCCGTCGTGCCGTCGTCGCGCCCATCGCCGCCCCGCCCCCGCTGCCGTCTCGAATGTCCGTGCGGGGAACCGTACCGTGCCTGGTCACGTCAGGGTTCATCGTATGATCGGGCGGCTCGGGGGAGGCTTGAGCACGTGTCGGAGGGCAGCGGACAGTTGGTCGGGCAAGGCGGCGGGGTGCGCGCGGTGATCGCCGCGGTGGCGGTGCACCTGCCGGAGCAATCGCTCACCTCGCGCGAGGTGGAGCAGCGGATCGCCGACAGCGGCCCCTACCGGCCGCGCCCCGGGCTGATCGAGGCGGTCACCGGAATCGCCGCACGGCACGTCGCCCCCGACGACTGGCAGGCCTCCGACCTGGCCGCGGCGGCCGCCCGGAAGCTGCTGGCCGACGCCGGCCTCGACGCGCGGGACCTCGACCTGCTGATCTTCGCCAGCGCCTCGCAGGACATGGTCGAGCCCGCCACCGCGCACATCCTGGCGTCGAAGATCGGGGCGCGCTGCCCGGTGTTCGACGTGAAGAACGCCTGCAACAGCGTGCTCAACGGGATCCAGGTCGCCGAGGCGCTGATCGCCGCCCGGCAGTACCGCAGGGTCCTGGTCTGCACCGGGGAGCTGCCGTCGCGGGCGGTCCGCTGGTCGGTCCGGGACCGGGGCCAGTTCGCCGAGTCGTTCCCCGGCTACACCCTGTCCGACAGCGGCGCGGCCGTGCTGCTGGAGGCGGGAGCGGCACCGGACGGGATCTTCCACCGGGCCTTCACCGCGGACTCCTCGGCCTGGGAGGTCGGCACCCTGCCCGGCGGCGGCACCGCGCACCCGCGGGACCCGGAGGCGGGCTACTTCCGGATGGACGGAGCGCGGCTGCACGCGGCCTTCGAGGCGCTCGGCCCCGAGCTGATCCACCGGGCGCTGGCCGAACACGGCCTGACCTGGGCGGACTTCGCGGTGGTGGCGGTGCACCAGGTGACCGTCCCGCTGCTGGAGGCCTTCCTGCGCAGGACCGGCCTGACCACCGGACCACTGGTGCCGGTGCTGCCCGGGCACGGCAACCTCGCCTCGGCCTCGCTGCCGTTCCAGCTCGCCCGGGCCCTGGAGCAGGGCCGCTGCGGGCCCGGCGACCGGGTGGCGCTGATCGGCCTGGCCGGCGGGGTCTCGCTCGGCGTCGTCTTTGCGCAGCTGTGAGCCGGGCTGTGGGCTCGGCTGTGAGCCCGCCCGTAGGCCCGATCGCGGGCTCGACTACGGGCTCGACTACGAGCCCGACCACGAGCCCGACCACGAGCTCGATCACGAGCTCGATCGTGGGCCCCACCGTGGGCCCGGATGTGAGGGAACACCAGTGACCGACCTGTGGGTGGTCGTGCCCGCCTACAACGAGGAGGCCTCGCTGCCGGCCACGTTGCGCGCGCTCGCGGCCCAGACCGACGCGGACTTCGCGTGCGTGGTGGTGGACAACACCTCGACCGACCGGACCGCCGAGGTGGTCCGGGAGTTCGCGCTCACCGCGGACTTCCCGCTGCACCTGATCACCGAGGCGCGCAAGGGCACCGGCGCGGCGGCCGACACCGGGATGCGGTTCGCGATCGACGCCGGCGCCCGGTACCTGGCCCGCACCGACGCCGACTGCCTCCCGGTGCCCGGCTGGACGGCCGCCGTCCGCCGCGGCCTGGCCGGCGGACTGGAGCTGGTCACCGGTCAACTCCTCCCGCGCACCGACGAGTTCCGGCTCAAGCTGTGGGAGAGCCGGCTGCTGCCGGCGGTGGTCGCGCTGGCGGCCCGGTTCGGCAGGTTCCGGCCCGGCAACCGCGACCCGCGCTACCTCGGCCCGTACCTGATGTGCCCCGGCTGCAACCTGGCCATCACCGCCGACCTCTACGAGCGCAGCGGCGGCTTCCCGCGCACCGCGATCGAGGAGGTGCACGAGGACCGCGCCCTGGTCAACCGGGTGCGCGAACTCACCACCGCCTACGGCCAGGTCCCCGGCATGCGGGTCTACGGCTCGGTGCGGCGCCTGCGCGCCTTCGGCCTGCGCAACACCCTGGCCTGGTACGCGGACCACCGCTACCGCCCCGACGTGGTCGACATCCGGTGAAGCGCCGCGAACACCTCTGGGAACGGCGGGTGCAACTGGCCGCCCACCCGCTGGCGTACCCGTTCATCACGGCCGTCACCCGGCGGGGCCCCGCCGTGCGGGTACCGGGGATCGGGATCGTGGTCGGCGACCCCGGCCTGGCCCGGCAGGTGCTGCTCGACCACGAGGGGTTCCGCAAGGACGGCCCTGGCTCCTCGGGCGCGCTGTGGACGCCGGTCCTGGGCCCGGCCGTACTCCTGAACATGGAGGGCGAGGAGCACCGGCGGCTGCGGGCCGCGCTGGCCGGCCTGTTCACCCGGGCCCAGGCCACCGAGCTGTGCACCCGCGTCCTCGCACCGGTGCTGCGCGAGGCCACCGACCGGCTGGCCGCGGGCGGCGCGGTGGACCTGGTTGCCCTGACCAGGACCGCCGCCGGCACGGTGATCGGCGAACTGCTGGGAGTGGCCGACGCCGCGGGCGCGGAGGTGTTCGAGCGCGGCGAGCGCATCGTCCGGATGGTCGGGCTCCGCACCAAGGAGCTGACGCCTCGTCAAGTCACCAAGGCCAAGGCCGTCCTGTCCGGACTGACGGCGGCAGCCGGCGAGGCGTACGACCGCGGCGAGGCCCACGACCGTGCGGAGCCGGGCTCGATGATGGGACGGCTGCGCGCCCACGGGCTCGACCGGGAACAGGCGCTCGGGCTGGCGGCGGCGTTCCTGCTCACCGGGACGGAGACCGTGGCGACGACCGTGCCCCGGGTCTTCGCGCTCTGGCACGACTCCGGGCTCCTGCCCGCGCTACGGGCCGACCTGGAGACGGGCGGCGCGGCGCTCGACCCCGCGATCGACGAGGCGATGCGGGTGATCACCCCGAGCCCGGCGATGCTGCGCCGGGCCGCTCGGCCCGGCCGCCTCGGCACGACGGAGGTGCGCGAGGGGGACCGGGTGCTCATCGCCACCGCACGGTGCGACCTGGCCGCGGGGCCGTTCGACCGGGCTGCGGCACTGGGTCGCTGTCCGGCGCACGATCCCAAGCGCCTGTGGTTCGGGGCCGGGCCGCACTACTGCATCGGCGCACCGCTCGCCCTGGCCGAGATACGGGTGCTGCTTCAGGCGCTCCTGACGGCGGGAGCCGGGACCATCGTGCGGCGCCGGGCCAAACGGCGGGTGCTGATCCCCACCTACGCGCGCCTGGAGGTGTCGGCCGCGCAAGCGACCGCTCCCCGACGGCGCACGGACCGGACGAGAACGGAACTGACCACCTCATGAACGGCACGCCGAACACCGCAGGCACCGGACTGGCCGGCCGGATCGCGGACCACGCGCGCCGCACACCCGACACGGCCGCCCTGCTCGACGCACACGGCACACTCACCTACGCCGAACTCGCCCGGCAGGTCGCCGCCACCGCGAGCGGACTGCGCGCCGCGGGCATGTCCGCCGGCGACACCGTGATGTTCGCGGTCCGCCCCGGCCGGGACGCCCTGGTGCTCGGCCTGGCCGTCATGACGGCGGGCGCCGCCGTCGTGGTGGCCGACCCCGGCGCGGGCGCCGAACTCGACGCCGCACGAGGACGGCTCGTCACCGAACGCCTCACCGCACCGCGCTGGCTGGCCGCCGAATCCTGGCTCTGCGCGCTCGCCGCCCGCACCACGGGACGCACCCTGCTGCGCCGCCTCGGCCTGAACCTGCCCGCGCTCGCCGACCCGGCCCTGCGCCTGCTCCACACCGGCCCGCGCCTGCCGGGCCTGCCCCCGGACGCGATCCCCGCCGCCACCCTGGCGCACACCACACCCGCACCCGCGTCCCCCGGGAACGCCGCCCCCGCGTCTCCCGCGGACACCGCCCCCGCGGGGGACCCGGACCGCCCGGCCCTGGTCGTGTTCACCTCCGGCACCACCGCCCGCCCCCGCGCGGTGGTGCACAGCCAGGCCACGCTGCTCGCCGGCGCCGACCTGCTCGGCGAGAGCCTGGGCCTGACCACCGCCCCCGCCCCGGTGGTCGTGCACTCCGAACAGCTGATGATGGCCTTCGCCTTCCTCGCCGCCGGCGCCACCTGGTCGACGGCGCCCCTGCCCGTACGTCCCAAGCGGTTCCTGCGGGACCTGCGGCGCCGCCGGGCCACCCACACCTTCGCCACCCCGGCGTCCCTGGCCCGGCTGCTCGACGCCGGCCGCCTCCCCGACACCCTGGGCACGGTGCTGCTCGGCGCCGCCCCCGTGCCGCCCCCGATCCTGCGCCGCCTGCGCGAGGCGCTCCCCTCGGCCCGGACCGCGGTGATCTACGGCGCGACCGAGATGCTGCCGATCGCCGTGACCGGGGGAGAGGAGAAGCTCGGCCACGCACCCCACGGCGACCTGGCCGGCCACCCCCTGCCCGGAGTCACGGCACGCCTCAACGACGAGGGCGAACTCCTGCTGCGCGGCCCCCACCTGGCGATCGGCTACCTCGGCGACGGGCCGATCGGCGAGCTCAACACCGGCGACCGGGCCCGGATCGACGCCGACGGCCGGATCGTGCTGCTCGGCCGGACCAAGGACATGCTCATCCGCGGCTCCTTCAACCTCTACCCGGGCCTGTACGAACCCGCGATCGCCGCCCTCCCGGGCATCGCCGAAGCCGTCATCGTGGGCGTCCCCGACCCGCACACCGCCGACGAGGCGGTGGTGCTGGCCGTGTGCCCGGACGGCTCGCTCCCGCAAGCCGAACTCCTGCGCTCCCTGCAACGCCACCTGCCCCGCACGATCGACCACGCGGCACTGCCGGACCGGATCCACTTCCTCCCGGCGATCCCCCGACGGGGACGGACCGAGAAACCCGACCGCGAACGACTGCGCGCGCTGGTCACGAAGGACCTGAAGGCCACGAAGGCCACGAAGACTACGAAACGCACGAAGGCCACGAAGGAGACGCCGTGATCACCGTCGTCACCGGGGCCAGCGGCTTCGTCGGCAGCGCCCTGTGCCGCGCCGCAACGGCCGCCGGGCACCAGGTGCTGGCGCTGGGACGGCGCCCCACCGTCCCCGCCGACCTGATCGGCGGCGCGCCCTACCTCCCCTGGGACCTGGCGGACCCCGCCGCCCGCCCGGCCCTGCCCGCCCCGTTCACCCACCCCGACGCGGTGATCCACTGCGCGGGCCTGGCCACCGACTGGGCCCGCCCCGAGGCCTTCCACCGCGGCAACGTGCTGGCCACCGGGGGAGTGCTGGCCGCCTTCCCCGAGGCGGCACGATTCGTGCACGTGTCGACCGCGAGCGTCTACGACCCGCGCCGGCCCACCGTCATGGCCCGCGAGGACGAGGCCGCCACCGTCCGCCACACCGACGCCTACGGGCGCTCCAAGGCGCTGGCGGAGGAGAAGGTGCGCCGGGCCCGCCCCGACGCGGTGATCCTGCGCCCGCACGCCGTCTACGGCCCCGGGGACACCACCCTGCTGCCGCGCGTCCTCCAGGCGGTGCGCCGGACCCCGTACGGGCCGCGGCTGTTCGCGATCGGCGACGGCAGGCAGCGGCTGAGCCTGACCAGCGTGGCGAACCTCGTCGACGCCTGCCTGCTCGCCGCCGGGGGCCGGGCGTCCGGCACCTTCAACATCACCGACCGCGACCCGGTCGTACTGGACGACGTGCTGCGCCAGGTCCTCACCGCCCACGGCCTCCCGGCCGCACCCGTCCACCTCCCGCTCGCCCTCGCCCTCCCGCTGGCCCGCACCGCCGAACTCCTGGCCCGCACCACCGGATCCGCACGCCGCCCCCGCCTGACCGTCTACGCCGTCCGCCACCTGGCCCACGAACGCACCCTCGACCTCACGGCCGCCCGCACCCACCTGGGCTACCGGCCCGCACCGACGGACCTGGAGCCCGCCCTGCGCCGGGCCTGACGCGGCGCCGGCTCCGTCTCCGTCGACGCCTGGCGGCGTCCCACGGTCCAGTTCACAGCGGTGGGAATTTCCCAGGCGTCTCCACCTCGGGCCCGGGCCTTCCCGTCGCAGCGGCCGCGGGCCAGCGTGGTCGGTGCCGCCGTCGGTGGCCGCCGCTCGACCCGGCGTGGACGCGAACACGAGGGGAACAACCGTGCAGGACATCAAGCGCAAGAGGCCGTCGGCCCGTGGGAAGCTGCTCGCACCGCTGTGCGCCGCACTGCTGACGGCCGCGGCGTCCGTCGGGGCGACGGGCACGGCGGCCGCCGCCGGCGACACGGGCGAGTGGCTGGTGAGCTCCAGCTCCCAGCTCTGCGCCGACGCCCCCGGGGCCTCGACGCGCTGGGGGACGCACGTCGACCAGTGGGACTGCGTGAGCCAGTCCAACGAGCTGTGGATCAGGCAGAAGGTGCGCACCGTCAAGGGCAAGGCCTACTACCTGCTCAAGAACACGGCGACGCGGCTGTGCATGAACGTCGACCACGCCAGGCGCGACAACGGCGCCCCGATCATCGAGTGGGGCTGCAACAGCTCGTCCGACAACGAACTGTGGCACCCGATCCTGATCACCGACAACAGCCAGGAGTGGGTCAACCTCCGCAGCAACAAGTGCCTGACCGTCGCCGGCGACGCGCACGACAGCGGCACGTGGCTGATCCAGTACGACTGCGGCCGCCACGGCGACCAGATCTGGATCACCTCCGGAGGCTGAGCCGCGGAAATCAATGACACTCCGTCACCGCACTGCGCGCCGCAGCCGGCAGCCGGTAGCCAAGAGGGCCGACGCCCGTCGCGGCGCCGGCCCTCCAGGCCTTCGGCCCGTCCGGTCACGGCAGCAGCAGGCCCCAGAAGAGCGCCCACGGCACGAACATCGCGCCCGCCACCAGCAGTGCGCCGATCCGCACACGTGCACCGGCCGGGGCCGGAGCCCGGCCGCGCCACGCCCGCACCGCCGTCACACCGGTGGCCACCACCGCGCAGACGGCCAGCAGTTGCAGGACCGACCAGACCACCGGACGGCCGCCGAGCTGCGGCCCGGTGGCGAGCGTCGTCGTCACGAAGAGGAAGTAGCCGAGGAAGCCGAGCGTGGCGGCCAGGCCGCTGCCCGCGAGCCAGCGCGCGGCCCCGGCGCCCGGTGCGGCGGGACGCCGGCGCAGCCGCCGCACCAGACCCGACAGCAGGTACCCGGCGAAGACGAGGGTCATCAGCAGGAAGGCGGCCGCCTGCGCCACGGACCCCTCCGGGGCGGGGACCGCGGCCAGGGCCCGGCTGCGGCGGTCCTGCCCGGGCAGCGGGTCGTTCACCCGGTGGCCCTGGCCGGCCACCCAGGCGGCCACGGTGTCGACGTAGCCCGGCGTCAGCTGCTCGCCCCGCGTGAAGCCGTCCGCGGAGACGTGCAGCTTGTGGTCCGCCTGCGGGAAGAACCGCAGCGTCACGTCGTCGTTGCCGCCGCGGTGCAGCGCGTCGCCGATGATCGCGGCGCTCTCGGCCGGCGGCACCTGCTTGTCGTTGCCCCACAGGGCGAGCACCGGCTGACGGAGGTGTTCCAGCACCGGTACCGGGTCGTAGTGCGCCTCGGGGAACAGCCCGGCGTCGTCCAGCAGCCGGGTGCCCGTCACCGACACGCTCTCCAGCAGCGAGCCCGACGCACCCTCGTGCCGCAGCCTGTTGTCGAGGTGCCACGCCTGCTGCCGGGCCGGGGGCAGGCCGGAGGCGCCGACCACGACCACGTACGCGACCTGCCCGGAGCGGCTCGCGGCCAGCGGGGCCACCCAGCCGCCCTCGCTGAACCCCCAGAGCCCGATCCGGTGCGGGTCCACGTCCGTGCGCTGCGCCAGCGTGCGCACGCCGGCCAGGGCGTCGTCGGCCAGCTGCGAGTACGACCGCCGGGTCATCGAGTACCCGGTGGTCCGCTTGTCGTAGCCGAGCACGACGAACCCGGCCCGGGCCATCGCCTCGGCCTCGGCCCGGTACCCCGCCCGTTTCTCCGGCCCCGCCCCGTGCACCAGCACGATCCCGGGCCTGGGCCCCGTCCCGCCGGCGGCCTCGGTGACTGTGCCGTGCAACGTGACGTCCCCGCTGCGGAAGTCCACGTCCTGCTCCACCTGTTGCCCGGACTGTTGCCCGGCCGGGGCCGCCGTCGCCGTCGTCACCGTCGTCGCCGCCGCCGTCGTCGCCGCCGGCACCTGCCCGCCCAGCGCCACCGCCATGGCCACCAGAGGTGCCACCCACCGAACCCGCATCGCCGTTCCCCCGTGATCAGCGCACCCGACCCGACCGGCCGGCTGCCTGTCAGCGATCGTGCCAGGCGGGCGAGTCGCCGCGGATCCGGCGGGCTACCGACTTCGGGAGGGGGAAATCCCTACCCCTCCGTGAGAGGCCGAAGCCGAAGCCCGGGCGGGGGCGCGCGTCCCCTGTCCCGGCTCCGGGCCGCTACCAGGTCACGAACCCCGCGGTGCCGCTGGTGCCCGGTCCGAGTTTGGGCAGGTGGCCCTCCGCCGACATGTCCAGCCGCCAGTCGCCGTCCGCCCAGAGCAGGTTGGCGGTCGTCGAGCCGTGGATCCAGGGCGGGGCACCCGGCAGGTCGACGAGCAGCATGACCATGGACTTCTCGGGCGTGTAGGTCATGACGGAGAAGGCGACCACCTTGACCGAGCCGACGCCCTCGGCGTGGAGCGGGTCCTTGAGCCGGCGGTCGGCGTAGTCCTTGGCGGCGGCGGGCGGGTAGATCTGGGCCCGGGCCGCCCGTTCCCAGTCGTCGTGGCCGGTGTCGATCGCCGCGAGCACGGCGGCGGCCCTGGCGGCGCCCTCGGGGGTGTGCGCGAAGCAGTGCCAGAAGCCGCCTTCGTAGAGGAGCGGGCCCGCAGCGCGGGAGGTGGGGACCAGCAGCGAGCCCAGCGGCTTGAACTCCGTCCCGGGCGGGGTGGCGGTCGGCTTGTGCTGGTCGTGGTCGTCGGTCTGGCAGCCCGGGCCCCGGTCCCCGGCCGGCGCCGGCACCGGCGCCGGTGGCGCGGTGGTGGCAGGGGCGGTCGTGGCAGGGGCGGCGGCGGTGGTCGGCGCGGTGGTGGTCGGGCTCGGTGCCCCCGCCGTGCTCGTGGACACGTCGGTGGATGCGGTGCCCGCCGAGGTGGATGTGGGCGTGCAGGCGGCGCTCAGGGCGATGGCGGCGATGGCGGCCAGGGCGGCGGCCCGGGATCTGATGGACATGGCTGTGGTGAGTCCCCCGTGGTGATGTCGATTCCGACGGTAGGGATCATGCCATCCCCGGGCGGTGGACCCGCCGCCCGTCCCGACGACTGGTCAGCCGAAACCAGGCGGCTCCGAGGGCGAGCGGGTGCCGGCCCGCCGTCGGGCCGGGCCGGGCCGGGTTCAGCGTGGCCGCAACCCGTCGAAGACCACCGCGAAGACCCGTTCCCGGGCGGCCGCGTCGTTCCCGAGGTGCTCCATGGTGGTGGTCGTACCGACCAGCAGGGCGATGACCTCCGGCGGGCCCAGCTCCGGGCGGACCGCCCCGGCCCGCTGCGCCCCGGCCAGTAGCTCGGCGAGCCGCGCCCGGATCGCCGAGCCGGACTCCTGCAGGGCCGCGTGCGCGTCCACGCCGGCCGCGGCGAGTGCCCGGGCGAACTCGTTCTTGCCCGCGGACTGTTCGACCCATGGCGGCCACTGTGGGCCGGAGCCCGAGCGGGCGCCGCCCACCCTGGCCCGGCCCGCCGACAGGGCCGCGGTCCCATCCGTGGACATCGACAGCTGCCCGGCTGCCGGGTTGGCCGCTTGGCCGTCCACCACGGCCCGGCACGCGCTCCCCGGGAGGGGAACGCGTGCCGAGCCGCCGACGGGAGGCCGGCCGGCGGCGGGCGCCGGAATCATGCGGCCCGCGCGCTGGCCCCCGGGGGTCAGCTGCCGATGTGGCCGCAGGCGGAGTCGACCTTGTTGGCGTCGGTCTCGATCTTGGACTGCAGGTTGGCGCTCGGCGCGGTGCCGGTGTTGAGCGCGGTGTACATCTGCTGGTAGTCGCCGGCCAGCGCGCTGATCGCGTTCTTGGCGTCGGCGTTGCCGGCCTTGGCCGCGGCGGCGTTCAGCTGGTCGCTCGCGTTCTTGAGGTCGGCCTTCAGCGCGTCCGGGTTGCCCGCGTCGGCGGAGATCTTGTCCGAGTACGTGGTCACCGTGCTGGTGGCGCTGGTGCACCCGGGGTCGATGGCCTTGACCACCTTCGAGCCGATCACCACGAAGACCACGATGCCCACCACGATCGAGAGCAGCGAGACGATGAGGCCGATGATCGCCGGCGCCTTGCCCTTGCCGGCGCTCTTCGACTTGACCAGGCCGATGATGCTGAAGATGAGGCCGAGCGGGGAGCAGAGGAAGGCCAGGATCAGACCGGCGATGGCGAAGCCGTTCGAGCCGGTCGGCTGCGGGGCCGCGGCCGGGTAGCCGTACGGCTGCTGCGGCGCGCCGTAGGGCTGCTGGGGGGGTATGGACACGTCAATCCTTAAGGGGACACGAGGATGGCCGGATAGGAATACCGGAAGCCCGCACTCCTTGGCAACTCTGAGTAATGACGGCGGCCGTGAGGCCGGGCCAAATCCGGCCCGGTATCGGGCCCGCTTCCCCGGCTGCACGGTGACGGTTCGTGGTCGAAGCCGCCGACACCCGGCGCCGGTCCGAGCACCGCGAGGGCCGCGGCGGCCGACTGTCGGCGGATCACCGGCGCCGAGCGTCGGCCGGCGGACGGCCGAACCGACCGGCATCCGATGCGCACCTGCGGAGCGCAGCCGGCACCACGTTTCACCGGTGACACCGTCCCGGCCCCACCGCCCACCTGAAACGGGCCTCGGGGAGGCCTGAAACACCCTCACTCACGGCGACATCAAGGGGTCGCTTGCCCGGCTGAACCACGAAGTCCGGCCCGCCGGCGGCGCATTGATGCCCCGACGCCTGACTGTCTCTCCGACGGGGCTGCGGGCGAGAACGGACCTGACCTGACCTGACCTGCCGGACCGTCAGCGCGACGATCGACCTGTCCGTGGAGCGCCCCGGCCGCAGCGTGCCGGTGCCGGTGCCGGGTCACAGGGTGCGGTGGAGGACGTCTTCCGACGTATACGCGGTCCGCCTGCGCCCGATGTTCCGCCGGATCCGTGGGCGGTGGTCCGCTTCCGCGACCCGGAACGCGGCGCTGACCGGTGTGCCGGACGCCTCCCGGCCGGACGGCCGCCGAGCCCTGCCCGACTTCCGCCGCCCCGCCGCCCCGCTGCCTTGCCGCCCCGCCGCCCCGGCGGCAGCGGCCACGATCCCGACCGCCGCCGTTCCCGCCGCTGCTCCCGCCGCGCCTCCTCCACGTGGCCACGGCGGGGACGGGGCCGGACGGTGCCGGTACCGGGCCCGCCCCGGCGGGGGTGTGGCGGCGGTCTCAATGGCGGGCGCCCGGTGTCGACTCAGCGTGGTGGTCGTGGGTGGGCTCGGTGACGTCGCCGGGGGCCGGGCGGTGAGTGCGCTCACACGCGAATGCCAGGCACGACGGCGGGTAGTGGTGTCCGTTCGGCGTCGTTCCGCATCGAGGCCGTACGGCGTTTGCGCAGACCGGGAGGGGTCGGCGCACTCCGTTCCGTTCCGCCCTCGATCCGGTGCCGGTCCTCCGGCTACGACCGCGGATCGTAGCGAGGGGGCCTTGGAGGGCGCCGCTCCGGTCTGGCACCTTGGCATTCGTCGTCGGCCACACCGGCTCCTGTCCTGCCGGGTGCGGCCAATCGCCGAGTCACTCCCCGCGACCGTTCGGCCCCTGTCCGGCCGCGGTCCCGGGCGGGGAGTGTTCTCGGCTCAACCCGATTGAGGTCTTGCTCTTCATGCCCGCTTTCAAGCTCCGTATGCGTACCTCTGCCGCGATCCTCGCCGGCGCCGCCGGTCTGACCGCCCTGGGTGCCGCCGTGGTCCCCGCCGCCGCCAGCGCCGCGACCGCCTCCCCGCAGGCCATCGCCGCGCAGATCGTGCCGGCGGACCAGCTGGCCTCGTTCAGCCAGATCATCTCCCACGAGTCGGGCTGGAACGTGACGGCGACCAACCCGAGCTCGGGCTCCTACGGCCTGGGTCAGGCGCTGCCGGCCTCGAAGATGGCCTCGGCGGGCGCGGACTGGAAGACCAACCCGGCCACGCAGATCAAGTGGGCGCTGGACTACATGAACACCCGCTACGGCAGCCCGAACGCCGCCTGGACCTTCTGGCAGGGTCACCACTGGTACTAAGCCGACCCCTTCGGCTCTCCCCCCACCTCGGGAGTCGGACAGGGACCACCGAGGCGACCCACGAGGGCCCCTCCCGCGCGAACGAGCGGGAGGGGCCCTCGTGCCGTTTCCGGGCCGTGTGCCGGGTGGCGGCAACCGGGGTGTCCGCCTGGCCGGCGCGAATGTCGTCTACCCGGCGGTGCGGCCGGCGCCGTCCCCGTCCGGGCCCGGGGTGTCCCGTCCCAGGCCCCGGCGGATCGCGATCTCCACGGGTGAGTACGCGCCGTCGGCGCGCTCCAGTTCGTACGGTGCGGCCGGCATCAGGGGCGGCTGGGCCATGAAGCGCGGCCGCGCTCCGTGGTGCGGTTGCGCCGCGTGCACCAGGAACGGGTGGCACAGGTAGACGTCGCCCGGGGATCCGGTGGCGAGGGCGAGCGGCCGGTGGTCGGAGGCCGCCACCAGATCGGGAGCGAGGGCCAGGCCGCTCGCCCCGTCCTCCCCGTACTTCTCCAGCACCTTCGGCGCGTCGAGGTGCGAGCCGACCCGGATCCGGGTCGGGGCGTCCTCCTCACCCACCTCGCTGAACAGGAACAGCATCAGAAGCGCCCGGCCCTGGGAGCGCAGATTCGTGAAGTACCAGCTCTCGCCCTCCGGCAGGTAGCTCCCCTCGATGTGCCAGCCCGTGTCGTCCGGCTCCTCTTCGTGCGGGAAGCGCAGCGGGAACGTGCCCAGCGAGTAGCGCGGCTCCCAGCGCCCCGCGCCGACGAGCAGGTCGTACGCGCGGTGCAGGGACGGGGAGTTGGGTGCGGCGGCGAACGGTCCCTGCGCCATGCCGGCCACCCGGTGCACGGGCTGCTTCCACGTCGACGGGTCGTCCGGGTCACAGCCGGTCTCCCGCCAGAGCAGTCGCTCGCAGTCCGCGGCCACGCGCGGCGCGACGGCGCCCTCCAGCCTGACGAAGCCGTCGCGGAGGAAACGGGATACCAGGGTCGTGTCGTCCATGCCCCCATCGTGCGGCGACACCGGCCCCGGTCACCCGACATTTCCCGCACCGCCTTTGCCGGGTGGCCACCGGCCCTCTTCCCGCTCCCCCGAGAGCGGAAGCGGCCGGCCCGCGGCCACGGGACCCCACGGCCGACGGCGGGCGGCCGCGGTCGGCGAGGACGCGGCCCGGGCAGCGTGGCAGGGCGAGTACCCGGCGGCTCAGCGCCCGGCCGAGGAGAGGACCGCGGCGATGAGCTCGCGGCGGCCGGCCACGCCGAAGCGGGCGAAGACCGCTGTCAGGTGTTCCTGGACGGTGTAGGCGGACACGTGGAGCCGGCCCACGATCTCCCGTGTGGAGCACCCCTGGAGGACCAGGGCGGCCACCCGGTTCTGTGCGGGGGTGAGCCCGTGAGCGGCCAGGAGCAGGGAGCCGATCGCGGCGGCGGGGGCCGGCTCGACGACCACGCAGACCTGGTCGTCCGCGGAGCCCCGCAGGCGGGTGGCGTGCAAGGCCAGCCAATGACCGTCGCCGGTCCGCAGCCGGACCGGGCCCCGGCGGTCCGGTGCGTCCGCTCCCTGCGCGTCCCGGGACCGCACCAGGCGGGCCGCCACGGAGTAGACCGGCCAGGGCAGGCCCCGGACCCTGGGTGCCGGCAGTCGGTCGAGCCACCGTTCGGCGTCCGGGCTGATCGAGACGAGGGTGAGCTCCCGGTCGAGCACGATGACGCCGGGGGCGCCCGGCGCCTCGGGCCCGCCGCGCCTGATGGTGTCCCGGATCATGCTGCGGCGCAGGCCCTCGGCCAGGTGCGGGGCGAGCGTTCTGACGGCGGCGAGATCCCGGTCGGAGAAACCGGCGTCCGCATCCGCCCGGTGCAGACACAGCACTCCCCAGCAGTCGCGCCCTGCGATCAGGGCGGCCCGGAGCTCGTCCCCCAGCCCCAGACCGGCCATGATCTCCCGGTAGCGTGCGCTGGCGGACCGTCTCCCCAGGGTTGCCCGGTCCAGCGACATCACCGCCTCCGGTCCCCGGGCGAGCGAGGCGAACTTGTTGACGTCCTCGCGGCCGAACTCGTTGTCGAGGAAGAGCGGGCCGACGCCGGCCAGCGGCTCCTGGGCCACCACCGACGTGAACAACAGGGTCGCCGGGTCGACGGCTGAGAAGAAGGCCGCTTCGACGGGGAGAACGCCCGGCAGGCGGCGCAGCACCTCAGCGCAGAGCCCGGGAAGTTCCAGGTCGGCGTGGCAGCTGTCGATCAGCCGCTCGATACGCCGTTCCCGGATGCCCGTGGCCATGATCCCGACGCTACGCCGGTGCCGGGGCCGGCACGAGCCCGAGCTGGCGCAGCAGGCCGAGGTCGTCCAGTCGTCCCCAGCGTTCGACGATCAGGCCGTCCCGGAGCCGGAAGATGTTGATGCCCTTGAGCACGACCGTGCGGCCGTCGCCCGCGACGCCCATCACTTCGCCGCGTTGGGTGCCCGAGGCGGTGAACTGCTCGACGACCAGGTCACCCTCGCCGACGAGGAGTCCCAGGTCGGAATGCCAGTCGGGGAAGGCCCCTCGGAACAGGGCCCCTGCGGCACGCATCCCCTCCCGGCCCGCGTCGCCGCCCAGGGGCGGGTCGTGGTCGAGGTAGTCCTCGGCGAGGTAACCGTCGACGGCCGCCAGGTCGCCCCTGGTGAACAGCGCGTCGATGAACGCGATCACTGTCTGCTTGTTCCGCTCGATGGTGTCCATGCCGAAAATCCTCGACCCGCCGAGTCCCCGCTGGAACCCCAGCTCTCTGGGGTGTCCGCCCGTACCGGCCCCGCGGCGGTTCCGGAGCGGGTGCGCGAAGGCCGGGCAGCCGTGGCACGGACCGCGGCGGGCGCCAGAGCCTTGGCTCACTCGCCGTGCGGCACGCCGGTGGAAGGTACGCTGCGCGGATCGGCGCGACCGGGTGGCGGCGCTGTTCGAGCGCCGCGGGGTCGCCGTCGTCCCTTCCGAGGTCCCTTCCGAGGTCCCTTCCGAGGGGACGACCCCGCAGCGTCGCTGCTGTTTCTCGCTACTCCTCGTCGAGGAGGGCGGCGAACCGCTCCAGCGGGTTCCCGGTGAACGGGCGCAGCGCGGGGGCGAGGAGGCGTGCGCCGGGGAAGCGCAGTCCGCCGAGGAAAGCGAAGCGGGTCGTGCGGTCGGTCTCGGGGCGTGCTGCCATTCCGCCGAGGACGAGGCGGCTCTGCATCAGGCACCACCCGGGTGCGAGGTCGATGTCGAAGGTCGCGCGGAGCCGGGTGTGGCCGTGGATCCGGGCCCGGAACGGAGCACCGGTCGGCTCGGGGTCGATGAGACGGACCGTGCGGACGTCCGGGATCCAGAGCGGCATCGTGCGTTCCAGGTCCTGGGCGACCGACCAGACCCGCTCGAACGGCGCGTCGAGGACGGTCTCGCCGATCCGGGCCGCCCCGGGTGCGGTGGCGGCGATCACGTGCAGGCGGCGGATGGTGTCGAAGTCGGCGACGGGCCACTGGGGCACCGGGTTCTCGGTCACTGCTGCCACGCCTTTCGGAAGCTGAGTCGGGCCCGGGAGAGCCGGGACTTGACCGTCCCCGGTGCGACGGCGAGGAGTTCCGCGGTCTGCCGTTCGTCCAGCCCCTCCAGGTCGCGCATCAGCAGGACGGCCCGGTGCTCGGGGGAGAGCCGGGCGAGTACGTCGTGGATGTCCGCGGCGAGTTGGGGGTCGCCGGGCGCGGGGAGTTCGCCGAGTTCGGCCGGCCGGGAGCGCGCCGAGCGGGTCGCGCACCGTACGGCCTCGCGCACCGCGATGGCCCGGACCCAGCCGAACAGCGCTGCGGGCTCCTGGAGTTGGCGCAGCTTGCGGAAGACCACGATGAGCGCTTCCTGGGTCGCGTCCGCGCCGTCGTCCAGCGCGATCGGTCCGCAGAGTCGGCGGACGTAGGGGGTGATCAGGTCCAGCAGCCGGCCGACCGCGAGTTGGTCGCCGCCCTGGGCGGCCCGGACCAGTTCGGCGAGGCCGGGCGGTGGCTCCTGCATGGCGCTCTCTCCGTCGATCGGCAACAGGGGGTCCAAGGATGGAGGCGTCGCAACGGCGAAAGGTTCCGGCGGCTTTTCGCCAGGCTCGCGTGTTCCTCGTCACAGGAACGGATCGCCGGGTGGGGTGCTCCTCCGGGTGTTCGAACGTCCCGAGGTCCTCCGTGAGGTGACGCAATGAAGCCGACGAGCATCCATACCAAGGCCATCGCGATCGGCGCGGTGCTGGCCGTGGACGGTCTGGTCCACCTGTACTGGGCCAGTGGGCGGACCTGGCCGGTGCACGGCACCGTCCGGCTCTCGCAGCTGGTGCTCAACACCCGGGTGCCGTTCACCCCGCAAGGCCTGATCCCGCTCGCGGGCATGCTCTTCTCGGGCGCGGCACTGGTGCTGGTCCGGGGCGGGTGGCTGCCTGCCCTGGGCCGCCGGCTGCCCGCGGTACTGCCGCGCTGGGGGAGCCGGGCGGTGGCCGCCGGACTGCTGGCCCGCGGCACGGTCGGGCTGGTCTGGGTGACGGGGGCCTGGGCGGACCCGGCCGACACGTTCTACTGGCTCAACCTGCTCCTGTACACCCCGCTGTGCCTCCTGCTGGGCCGGGCGGCCTGGCAGGTGTCGGCGGCGGAAGGGGTGAGGGGACTTCCGTGGAGGGTCGTGGCGTGAAGGGCGGCCCGCCGGTGGTCCGGCGGGCCGACCTTCGGGTGGACGGCGGGAGTGCGCGGACGGGCCCTACGGCCGGGGCAGCTCGCAGCCGTCCGGCCCGCAGGCGTCCGCGTCGCCCCCGCCGACCTGGACCAGCGGTGCCGGCGGCCGGCTCTCCCAGGCCTGCTCCAGCGCCCGCGTGAACGTTTCCGCGGGCTGGGCCCCGGACACCCCGAGCCGGCGGTCGAGGACGAAGAACGGCACACCCGTCGCCCCCATGGCGCTCGCCGTCGCCTCGTCCTCGCGCACGGCCTCCGCGTACGCCTGCGGATCGGCCAGCACGGCGGCGGCCGCCTCGCCGTCCAGCCCGGCCCCGACGGCCAGCTCGACCAGCCGCTCCTCGTCGAACGCCGAGCGCTCCTCGGCGAAGTTGGCCCGGTACAACGCGTCCAGCAGCTCGGCCTGCCGGCCCCTCTCCTTGGCGAAGTGCAGCAGCCGGTGCATGTCGAAGGAGTTCGCCGCGTCCCGCCCGCCGTCCAGGTACGGCAGCCCCTCCGCGCGCGCGTTCTCGGCGATCCGGGCGTCCGCCGCCTCGGCCTGCTCCAGGCTCATCCCGTACTTCGCGGCGAGCAGCGGGAGCACGGGACGGGCCGCGCGCGGCGCGTTCGGGTCCAGCTCGAACGAGCGGTGCACGACCTCCACCTCCGCGCGGTGCGGGAACACCGCCAGGGCCTGCTCGAACCGGGCCTTGCCGATGTAGCACCACGGGCAGTTGATGTCGCTCCACACTTCGACGCGCACGGGACCGCACTCCTCTCACCGTGCGGGCCTGTCCCGCGCCGGTACTTACGGGAATGCGCTCGCGCACCCGAATATTTCAGGGTGAGAAATATTTGAACGGGCGGCCCACGACCGCGCAGCTCCTCAGCCGCGGGGTGCCAGCGCCGCGACCAGGTCCCCCGCCGTCAGCCGTTCCAGCTCCTCGGGCGCCGCGTCCACCGGCCCCGGATAGAGCCGGTAGAGCGCCCCGGACAGTTTCTCCGGCGCCGGCACGTCCCCGTCCACCAGCGCGACGAACGCCCGTGCACCGTCCGGCAGTTCCGCCTGCCCGGCGCCGTCGTCGTCCCGCCGCGCCCGCAGCCGGGCCGCGAACGCCCCGACGTCCTCGCCGTCGCGCCGCCGCCACCGCCGCACGCCGAGGCCGCCGCGCACGTGCACGTCGTCCGTGCCCGCCGCCGCCCGGGCGCAGGCGACGTCCCACAGGGTGGCCCGGTTCTCCGGGCCGAAGTGGGCGAGCACGTCGCGGCTGAGCGAGCCGACCTCGGCCTGGTGGCGGTGGACGCTGTGGTAGCCGCCGTCGGCGCCCGTGTTGAGGTCGGTCCAGGTGTACTGCCGCTGCGCGAGGTCGACGATCATCGGGACGGACACCTTGGCGTCCCCGACCAGGTCCAGCCGCTGGCGGACCGCCCTCGGGTGGTAGTGCTCGCCGCCGGAGGGCGTCGCGCCGAGGTCCATGAACCCGGCGAAGGCCTCGGTCAGCTGCTCGAAGGCGACGTCGTTGTAGCTGAACACGATCACCACCGCGTACCGCGCGCCGCCCGCTGCCAGCCGGGCGAGGTCCAGGTCGACGAACTCCGTCGCGCCGTCGGGCGGCGGCGCGGACACGTAGTCGCCCGAGTGCACGGCCGCCCGGTCGCCGTGCACCAGGTTGGTGTAGTCGCACAGGCCGCTGAACCGCCACTGCTCGTCGTACAGCGCGACGGACAGGTCGAGGTCCACCCGCAGGTGCTCCGGCTGCATCCAGTGCACGAACAGCCGCAGCCGCTCGCCGGCCGGCAGCCGCTGCCGGCTCCCGCGCGGCACGCACACCAGGGTCTTGGCGGCGGCCCGCTCGGCGAACGGCGCGACCAGGTCGGCCAGGCCCTCGTCCAGCAGCGCGCGGTCGTAGCGCTCGCCGCCGCTGCGGCTCAGCAGCTCGGCCTCGATCAACGCGCAGAGCGGGGCGCCGAGTTCGGCGGGCACCACGGTGCCGTGGTCCTCCCGGGCGTGCGCCAGCGAGACCGTCCCCCGGGGGAAGTACAGCCGCCGCTCGCCCGCCGTCCGCTTCCCGCGCAGCCGCCCGTACGCGCCCAGCAGCGGCCCGGGGGCGACCCGGCCCAGGGCCCGGGCCACCGTCTCCAGCAGTTCGGGCGGCAGTGCGGCGCCGGGATCGGTGGTGGCGTGCACCCGCAGCACGTGGTGCAGCCGGCGGACCAGCTCGCCCGGGCGCGCGGCCAGCACCCGTACCGCACCGGCGGCGTCCCCGGCGGCCAGCAGCGATTCGACCCGCCCGGCGAAACCGGTGAACGCCAGCCGGGTGTGGTCGCCGGTGGTGACCACGCGCAGCGGCGCGGGCGGCTCGGCGAACTCCCGGCCCACCTCGTGGGTGCGCAGGTCCGTCTCCCGCAGCAGCACGAACGCGGCCGTCACCTTCGGGAAGCGCCGCCGGTGCTCGTAGGGGTGCAGCAGTTCGCCCGCGCGCAGCCAGGCCGAGCGGTGGCGGCGCAGGTCCTCGGCGAGGGCGGTGGGGGACAGGCCCTCCAGGACCTCCAGCAGGCCCCGGCGCAGCGGCCGCGGCAGGTTGCGCAGCCGCAGGCGCCGGGCGGTGGCGGGCAGCAGGTCGGGCTCGGCGCCGGACCACGCCCAGAGCAGCCGCAGCACGTCGGTCGCGGTGTCGACCCGCTCGGCCAGGACGGGCAGGGCGGAGGTGGCGTCGCGCTCCAGCAGGGCGGCGAGGACGGTGGCCTTGGTCTCGCGCAGCGGGATCCGCGCGGGCAGGCGCTGCGGCAGGTCCTCGGGCGCGTGGGCGAGCAGCGCGGCGAGGTCGTCGCGGTCCTGCGGGGAGAGCGGGGTGCGGCGGGCCAGCAGGCGGTGGAACTCGGCCATCGCGGCGGTGACCTGGTCGGCGGTGATCAGCCGCAGCGGGCGCAGGGCCTGCCGTCCGCCGAAGTCCTGCGCCGCCTTGCGTCCGGCCGAGCCGTCCTCGCCCAGGTAGGTGCCGGTCGCCAGCCGCGCGCCGCACAGCGGGCACTGCCCGCCCCGGCCGTCGGCGTCCAGGCCGTCCAGGCAGGGCGCGCAGAGCAGGTGCGCGCAGGGCGCGAGCGCGCCGACGCCCACCTCGGCGCCGCGCCGGCCGCAGTGCGCGCAGGGCTGGTTCGGCTGGTTGAGCAGGAACGCCCTGATCTGCCGGGTGTAGAGGACGTGCGCGTGATCCGGCACGGCGTCCGGGAAGCGGCGGAACAGCGGCAGGTGCTCGCGGTCCGCGCCGAGCAGGTGGTCGATCCGGGCGAGCAGCCCGTCGCCCAGCTCGGCGAGCCGCACCGGCGCCAAGCGGGACAGCGCGGCGCGCAGTTGCGTGGTGAGGACGTAGCCGCGCCGGACCAGATCGGCATCGAGGGCCACCAGGCCCCGAACGCTCCACGGATCCGCGGAGGGCAGCAGTTCGCCGGGGGCCACGGCGAGGGCACCACGCCGGCGGAGCAGGAAGGAACCGAGATCGAGATCGACGCTGACGTCGAAGGGAGCCACGATGGCTCGGGGCATGCGAAGAGATCCCCCCACGGAGGCGGAAAGTAAGGAGGGGCGGAGAGGGGGCGCGCTACTGGTTTTCGAAGGAAGAAGAGAAGGAAGCGCGCCGCGGAGCCGCCAACACGGCGACCATAGCCGAACACCGAGGCACCGCCCACCGATTTATTCCGGCCACCTCGGAGCAGGACGGCACGCCCGCCCCTGGGGATCCCGGGACGAAGCCGACTGTGACCTGCCGGGACGTCAACCCGTGGGACGGGAAAGGGATATGTAAGCGATCGGTGAGACGGACGGTGCGAGGATCGGCGAAACGTTGCTGGAACGACGCCGGCTGGGGGGCAGGGCGTACATGAGTGATACGACATCGGTGCGGCGAGACGGCGAACGGGAAACGGCGCGGCTGTCGGAACGCCTGCGGGAAATGCGTTCGCTGACGAAGAAGAGTCTCAAAGACCTGGAACGCGTGACCATGGTGAGCGACTCGTCCTGGTCGCGGTACCTCGCCGGTCGCGGCCTGCCACCGTGGGCCGCGGTGGAGGCACTGTGCCGCGAGGTCGGGCGGGACCCGGAGGACCTGCGCCTGCTGTGGGAAGCCGCAGCGGCATCACGCACCGAGCAGGAGCGGCCCCCGCAGACGGCCGACGACGTCGGGCCGGGAACGGCCGGGACCGTGGTGCCCGTCCGCAGGAGGCGGTCGTGGCTGGTGTTGGCGGCAGCTGCCGTGACGCTCCTCGGAGTACTGGTGAGTGCGCTTGTGCCTGCTCTGCGGGACGGCGGGACCGGTTCCTCGGCGCCGCAGGCCGATCCGAAGCCGGACGGCCCGGCTTTCGGGGCATCACCCCCTGCGCCGCGCACCGCAACGGCGGTGCCCGGCGCGATCCGTGCGGACGCGGCCGTGCCGGAGCAGTTCCGCGGCGCCATCGAACTCGCCGCGAGGCGGTGCACCGAGGCCGAGGTGACCCCGGCGCTGCTGGCGGCGATGCTCAAGGTCGAGAGCGGTTTCGACCCGGACCTGCGCGACCCGAAGGCGGACGAGTACGGGATCGCCCGGTGGACCCCGGCAGTCTTCAACGCCTGGGCGGTGGACGGCAACGGTGACGGGGTGAAGGACTACATGTCCCCTGCGGACGCGATCGCCACGATGGGCCTGTACACCTGCTGGCTGGACCAGCGGATCAAACAGAGCGGCCTGCACACCAACCTCCCGGGCCTGATCGCGGCCGCCTACCGCACCAGCGACAAGGCCGTCATCCAGGCCGAGGGCCCGCCCGAGGGGACCGCCGCGTACGTCGCCGATGTCCTGCGCTACCAGGAGCAGTTCGCGACCCGGTAACTGCCGGCTGCTCCGCCCCCGGACCGGGGACGGAGCAGCCGTTGTGCGGGGTGCCGGACCGGAAGGTGCTCCGCGACCGGGTGAGGCGTGCGGTAGCGGCCCTTCCGGGCAGGCGAGGATCAGCCCGTGGGACGGATCACGGCGCGAAGTAGGGGACCGGTTGTCCGTTGACGTCCAGGATGTCACTGTCGCCGTTGGGGCCGCCGCTGACGAAGATCCCGCTGATCCAGCCCCAGTTGGGGCTTCCGGGGATCTGGATCCACGCCCAGCGGTTGTTGTGGTAGGACCCGTAGGAGGCCTCGTCGCCGATCCATTCGCTGTCGACGCAGTAGTTCCCCGCATTGATCGTGGCGACGACCGGCTGGTGGAGGATCCGGCCGTCGTCCCACTGGCTGTGGACGTTGACGCCGTTGGCCCAGACGTGGATCGTCGTCGTGCAGGAGGGACCGCCGACGGCGTGGGCGGGGGCGACGGAACCGAGACTCATCGCCGTGCCGGCCAGCGCGGCCACGGCCAACGCCCGGACGCCGTGGGACTTTTTGACTGTCTGCATGCTGCTCTCTCCTCTGTGCTCTCGGATTGTTTCGTGCGGGGAACGGGGACCGACGCCCCGGAGCCGGGCCGTCAGCAGTGGCTGACGTGCGGCGACCAGTCCGCGTAGTTTCCGGTGTTGAGGTAGTAGTCGTTCACGAAGACGGTGGCTTCGGAGACCTGGAACCAGTAGCGGTCCCCGTGTCCGTCGGCATCGGGCGCCCCGGTGGTCCAGCAGAAGAGCGGCACCTCGTCACCGTTGTGGAGCTGCACGCCCTCCTGGACTCCGTGGGCGTAGTCCGGTGCGAGGTGCATTGCGAGGTAGGAGCCCGGGTTGATGGCGGTCACCGTGGTGCACACCCTGTTGCCCCAGAAATCGCGGCAGGGCTGGTGGAGGTCGACCGCGGCAGAGGCCGGGGCCGCGAACACGCCGCAGGCCGCCAGCGCGAATCCGAGCGCGGTGGCGAACCGGGCGGCGACAGCCGTCGAAGGACGACGCACGAGGGAACTCCTGTCAGTGGGATTGCCGTCGAGAAGCCGCCTCCATGAAGGCGGCGAGGGCCGAGCCGGGAAGGCCCGACGGCGAGTGACCCCAAGCTGAGCAGCGCGCCGGTGGACGGACAAGCGCCCGTGTGCCGGACGGGACGTCCCAGGGACGGGCCCCGCCGTGACCTGCCGGGACACCACCGCTCGGGATGAGGACGGGATCCGAGGAACCGGCGGCTGTCATCCTTGGGGGAGCGGGAATCACGTGGGATGGTCGTGAAGATGGTCCTCGGGTTCCGGGCCGGTCCGGCGTGGGAGCCGGCACCGCCGGCCAACTCCCTTGAGCGGTTAGCCTTTTCCGCATGCAGACCACCCGCCCCGCAAGCCCGGGTCCCGCCACCACCCGCGACCGCCTGCTCGCGTTCGGCTCACTGCCCGCGGCAGCGGCCGTGCTCACCGGGACGAACGCGCTCTACCTGCTGCTCGTCGTCTTCGGGAACGTCACCGACTTCCCCACCAACCAGCACTTCGTCCAGCACGTGCTGGCGATGGACACCACCTTCCGGGACGGGAACCTGATGTGGCGCTCCATCACGTCCCCGGGCCTGCAGAACGCGGCGTACGTCGCGATCATCGCCTGGGAGGCGCTGAGCGCCCTGGTGCTGACGGGCGGGACGTTCGCCTGGTGGCTGCGGCCGGACCTGGCGCGCCGGCTCAGCAGCCTCGGCCTGCTGCTGATGCTGCTGCTCTTCGGCGTCGGGTTCATCGGGATCGGCAGCGAGTGGTTCGCCATGTGGCAGTCGAAGACGTGGAACGGCCTGGACGCGGCGATCCGCAACGTCACCCTGGCCGGACTGGCCCTGGTGGTGGTGAACCTGCCGTACCGCCCGCACACCCCGTCGGAGTGAGAGGACGCGCGCCGGTGCTGCCCGCCCGGTCGGCACCTCCGCCGCCCGCCACCTCTCCGGCACCGCCGACTTTCACCTTCCAGCCCCCGAGGCGCCGTCAGCTCGCGTCGTCCCCGGGAGCCCCGTACTCCCGGTGCGCGTCCAGGTAGGGCAGTTGCACCCGTTCCCGCCAGTCCGCCGCCTGTTCGTGCGCCGCCGGCCGCACCGCCGCCGCCTCGCCCGCGTCCTCGGCCCAGCCGTACGGGTACGGGCTGCCCAGGGCCACCGCCGTCGCGGCGAGGTAGCGGGCCATCGCCGCGTCGTCCGGTACGGCCAGGGTCTCGACCTCGCCCCGGTCGACCGTGATGCCGATCTCCCAGCCCCCCTGTGCCGTGCGCTGCGCGCCCCAGCCGCGCGCCCAGCGCACGTGCTCCGCCGTGACCTCGCCCCCGGGCCCGGGGTCCAGCCCCGCATCACGCAGCGCAGGGACCACGGAGGCCGGGGACGGCCAGGGGATGGGCAGCCCGGCGCTCACCGCCACGCCGAGCACGGTGCGGCACGGGTAGGGCGTGCGGCAGCACGCGCAGCGCGGCTGCCGCGCCTCGGAGCCGCCGCCTTCCGCCCGGGCGGGCTCGTGCAGCTGCACCACGGCGCCGAGCAGGTACTGGTGCCTGCCGACCGGCTGCCCGGCGTCCTTCAGGTCCCGCAGGAAGAGCTGCAGCAGCCGGTGGAAGAGCCGGCCGCACTCGTGGCTGCCCAACGGCGGCACCGGCACCCGGACCACGCTGTCACTCCCTCGCCCGTCACGACCCATGCGGACGAGCCTAGGGCCTTCGCGCCGGTCACCCGGCCGGGCCCTGGACGCCGGCCGTGTCCGAACGCTCACGGACCGGATTCCGCGAGGTTCGAACCTCCGATCGTCCGGGTGCATACCGAGTGTTCGGCAGCTACCCGAGGGGGCGCCATGGCCACGCTGATCGCCTTGTTCGCGGGCCTCGCCGTCATCGTGACCGGCCTCGCCGTCCACCTGCACCGCAGACCCGACAACCGGACCGAGACCGTCGAAGGACTGCTTGCCGAGCAGGAGCGCACGGCCCGGCTGCGGGCCGCCCGCTCCTCCTACAGCTCGATCGCCATGCACAGCACCCACGGCCTGACCGTCGACGACCTGGAGAGGTACCGCAGGTAGGGTCCGGCCGGCTGCGCGGCAGCCCCGGTACTCCACCGGGCAGGACCTGAGGTCCGGCCGGCTGGAGCACCGGGGCGGCGGGGGAGCGGTGCCGTGTGCGCGGTCAGGCGTTCTGCGCCCCGTTGAAGACGTTGTAGGCGTCGTCGCGGAAGTAGGCGCTCACCGCCCACCACTTGCCCTGCCAGCTGTTGCCCGTGACGAAGTCGCCGGTCTGCACGGCCGAACCGTCGTTCTGGTCGTAGTTGACGAAGAACGGTCCGCCGCTGGCACCTCCGCCCAGTCCGATGCAGTTGTCGATCCGCGCGGTGGACGGCTGCTCGGGGCCGGCCACCGGCTGGCCGCCGCACCAGAGCATGTGCTCCCGCTCGGCGGGAACCACTCCGGGGATGCCGATGATGTGCGCGTAGTTGTTGATGTCCCGGTTGAACCCGATGCCGGTGGCCCCGACGACGTCCGCGATGTGCTGTCCGTTCAGCGTGTTCAGCACGATGAAGGCGATGTCGCCCTGCGGAGCGGGGGCGTCGACCCAGCCGGCCGCCCGCCAGCTCCACCAGCCGTGGGGGGCGTTCCCCGCGTCGTAGCCGGGAGCGAACGAGAAGTCGTGCCCGCCCTCCACGCAGTGCCGGGCCGTGGCGATGACGTCGCGGTTGGCGCTGGAGACGACATTGGCGGTGCACACGCCGTTCCCGGTGAGCAGCCGCCCGGTGGTGCCCCAGACGCTGGCCTTGCCGGCGGCCGTCGCACTGGCGGCGACCCTCGTGCCGGCCTTGGGGTTGGCGGTCGGTTCGGTCGCGTGGATCGTCAGCGGCCGGCCGCCGAGGGAGCTCTCCTGGTCGGGAGCCCAGCTCGTACTGCCGGCGTTCGCCGGGTTGATCAGGACGTGGCTCTTGCTGCCGACCCGCTCGATCGGCCCGGTGCCGGCGGCCGGTGCGGCGGACGAGACCGGCACGGCCAGGCCGAGGGCCGCCACCGATGCCACCAGTGCTGTGAGGAGACCGCGCATGCGCATGGGTGTCCTTTCTTGACTGCGGGATGTCGGGATGTGCTGTCCCGTCAGCTTGGAAGTGGCACGTCAACAATTGGTCAACAACGTGCCAACGACTGCACCGGCGACCACGGCCGGCCCGGGCCGGTGGCCGGCGTACCGGAAGGTCCCCACGGTATTTCCGTTCGGCTGACGCGAGTTGGCAAATTCGGCATACTAACCGTCCATGAGAGTGGCTCTGTTGACCGCCGGTTCGCGTGGTGACGCGGCTCCCTACACCGGCCTGGGGCACGCGCTGGAACGGGCCGGGCACCGGGTCACCCTGGTCACCCACGCCCGTTTCGCCTCCCTCGCCGAGGACGCGGGCATCGGCTTCCATCCGCTGCCGGTGGATCCGCGGGCGGAGCTGGAGACCGAGCGGGGGCGTGCGCTGCGGCGCAGCGCCAACGACGTGGAGCAGCGGGCCCGGGCCTTCCTGCTCGCCCGGCAGGGCGCGCGGCAGATGGCGGAGGGCCTGCTGGCGGCCGCCCAGGAGGCCGATGTGCTGCTCGTGTCGAGCTCGTTGCAGTTGCCGGGTCACACCCTCGCCGAGGGGCTCGGGCTGCCCGGCATGGGCGTCTACCTCCAGCCTCTCCACGCCACCGGTGAGTTCGCTCCGAGCGTCATGAGCACCCGGTCCTTGGGGCCGGTCGGCAACCGGATCGCCGCGCGGGCCGTGAACGCCGCCGTGGACGCCGTCTACTCCGAGACCGCCCGCACGTTGCGGGCCCGCCTCGGCCTGCCGCCCCGCAGTACCCGCGCCGCCCGCCACGCCCGTGAACGGCAGCGCTGGTCCGTCCGGCACGGCTTCAGCCCGCTCGTCGTCCCCCGGCCCCGCGACTGGCGCCCGGAGCTGACCGTCGACGGCTACTGGTGGCAGTACGACCCGCCGGGCGCCGGACTGCCCCAGCGCGTCCGGGAGTTCCTGGCGGCCGGCCCGCCGCCGGTCTTCGTCGGGCTGGGCAGCATCCCGGTGCGCGACCCGGCGCGGCTGGGCGCGACGGTGGTGCGGGCCCTGCGCGCGGCCGGGCTGCGCGGGGTGGTCCAGCGCGGCTGGAGCGGTCTGGAGGCCGACGGCGACGACATGCTCACCGTCGACGACCTCCCGCACGCCGTGCTCTTCCCGCAGACCGCCGCCGTGGTGCACCACGGCGGAGCGGGCACCACGGCGGCGGCCCTGCGCGCGGGGGTGCCCGCGGTCCCGCTTCCCCTCCAGCTCGACACCGGTTTCTGGGCCGCCCGCCTGGCCGCCCTGGGCGTCGCGCCCCGGGCCGTACCGTTGCGCGGCCTCACCGCTCCGGCGCTGACCGCCGCGCTGCTGAGTGTCACCACCGACCCGTCCTACCGGGAGCGGGCCCGTGCCCTGGGCGCCCGCATCCGGGCGGAGGACGGGACGGCCCCGGTCGTCGCAGCCGTGGACCGGCTGGCCAACGCCTGAGGCCGGCGAGGCCACCGCCACCGCGGACCCGTCCGAGGGGACGCGGACCGCGGCGCCGGCACGCCGTCCGGCAACGCCGGGGCCCCGGTGCGGGCAGCGGTCACGGCAGGGTGCCGGGCGTCCAGGCGTGCCCGTCGGTGAGGATGTTCACCAGGGACGGGGTGCCCTTGTCGGGGGCTCTCAGGTCGGTGATGCGCGTGTACGGGTCGGCATGGACGTACGGGGACAGGAAGCTGTGCTCGACGTGCAGGGCGACGTCCACGGCCGTGTTGTTGACGACGGAGGACGCCGCCTTGTCGTGGGCGGCGTCCAGGTCGTAGGGGCCGGACGCGTCGGCCAGCAGCATCCATCCCGGCCGCTCGTTGAAGGACTGGTTCTCGAACAGGCAGACCCAGTTCCTCGGGCACGCGTCGGGGCCCTGGACCTCGTGCGCCACGTAGAAGCGGCCGGGCCCGGACGGCACGTCGACCACCGCACGGCCGCCGTGGGCGTCCGCGATCGCCGGGACCGGGGGAGCACCGGGGACCGCGCTCCCCGAGTCGGAGGGGGCGGGCTCCCGGCCGGAGGGAAGGAACACCAGCACGGCCACCGTGGCGGCGCCGGCCACGGCCAGGACGGCTCCGGCCAGCAGACCGAGCCGCCCCCGCCGCGAGAGCCGTGAACGACCGGCGTCATCGCCGGGGCCGGGAGGCCGCGGGGGCTGCGAGGGTTTGCGCCGTTCGTCGATCGCCGCGCGGCGCAACTCCTCCCAGTACGCCCAACCGCGTTTCGCGGCGGCGCCCCGCCGCTGCGCACGCGCTTCGAGCACCTCCACCACGAAACGCGCCACCTTCGCGTCACTGGGGATGCTGCGCCCGTTCAGCCAGTCGCACAGCGTGGCGACACCGACCTTGACCTGCGGCTGCTGCCGCATTCCCTGGTCGGCCAGCTGACGGTACGTCGGCGCGCCCGCGGCCTCGTACAGCTTCCGCAGCTCCTCGGTGAACCGCTCGGCTGCCCCCATGCTCCCTCACTCACCTCTGCACCGAATTCGGCCCGAACCGGCGCCGAACGCTTCCGCACACCGGCTCCGGCCTGCGCGGATGCCGTTCGGCCGAACGACCCGTACTGGCCCGGCCCGCTCGCCGCCCGCTGACATGGACCCCGGGCCGGGCCGGGCCGTCCGCCCGACCGGTCCAACGAGCCTCGCGGCCCCACGATGCGGCGGCTTCAGGCCGCCCGCCGCCGGCCACCCGACCCACCCGAAGAGACCCGAAAAGACAGGACTCATCCCATGACCCGCACCCGCACGACGCTGGCCGCCGCCGTCGCCTGCGCCTTCCTGCCCCTGGCCGCCACCACGGCCACGACCACGGCCTCGGCCCAGCCGCGGGCGCAGGAGACCGCCCGGTCCCTGCCCTGCCCGGACGGCTCGACCGACCTGGGGGCGGGCCACGACCGGATCGGCGACAGCAACGAGCTGATCGTCCAGGTCTGCGGCCACAAGGCCACGCACCAGGTCACCAGCGTCCGCATCCACTACGCCAAGCGCAGCGGGGGCTGCGCCGACGGCCTGCGCTTCCACTGGCGGTGGGCCAACGGGCACGGCACCCCGAAGGGCGGCGGAGGCGACGACAACGGCGCCTTCCGGGCCTGCGCCCCGAGCGACCCCAGCTTCGTCTGGGACTACCCGTCGCCCCGGTCCGCGCCCTCGCCCGACGCGGCCGCCGTCGTGGGCGGGCTGACCAGCGGCGACACGACGTACGTCACCACGCCCGTCACGTGGAACTGACCCGCCCCCCAGGGACCCGGGTCGGATCCGCGGGTCCCCCGACCCCACGCGTGACCGAAACCAACCCGCCCACAACGCAAGGACCACACCGATGAACCGTGCAGGTGTTGCCGGCGCGGCGCTGCTCGCCGCCCTCGCCCTCACCGGGCCCGCCGTCGCCGCCGCCCCGACGGGCGTCACCGGCGCCGCGCCGAAGATCAGCCGCAGCGAGGAGATCGCCCGGGCCCGGACCTGGCTGACCGCCGACCACGGCAGGCCCGTCCCCTACGACCAGAACCACGACTGGACCGACGGCTGGCGCGAGGACTGCTCCGGGTACGTCTCCATGGCGCTCAAGCTGCCCAAGGCCGGCCCCAACACCGTCGGACTCAAGAACGACGGCTGGACCAAGCCCATCCCGATGAGCGAGCTCAAGCAGGGCGACCTCGTCATCAAGGCCGACAGCGACAGCAGCAAGCGGCGCCACGTGGTGATCTTCGACCGCTGGACCGACGCCCGGCACACCGCGTACGAGTCGTACGAACAGGCCGGCGGCGTCGGAACCCGTACCCACGTCCACACCTACGGCCTCGACGCGCACGACGGCTACCAGGCCTACCACCCGGTCAACCTGACGGACTGACAACCCGACCACGAAGGGCCTCCCGCCGAGCCTGCCCCCACTCGCCGGCGGCGAGGCCCCCGGGCCGGGTCGGCCGTCGCCCCCGAACCGTTGCCGGTTCCGCCGGTGCACCTGGGCAGCGCGGCGGCCTCCAGTGCCTTCTCGGGGCCGCCGTAGCGTAGCGCGCGCCTCGGACAACGGCCCCGGCGAGGCTCGGCCGGGAAGGGGGTCAGGCGGTGGCCTTGCCCGCGGTGACCAGGGCGGCGAGTGCGGTCCGCTGGACGTACACCAGCAGGCCGACGGTGACGCCGGCCATCACCAGGGCCATCCCTGATCTTGCAGGGTATCCCCGGCTTCAGCCGGGGAGGGATGCATCCTTGGCCCGGAGCCGCGAAGCGGCGGAGAACGCTGCGTTGTCAGTGGGGTGCACTAGCTTGACCACATCGACCGAAAGGGGGTGGGCTGGATGATCCGTGCGTACAAGTTCCTCATGCGGCCCACCGTGGGCCAGGCGCAGGCACTGTCGGAGATGCTTCGGGATCACTGTTCGCTCTACAACGGGGCGTTGCAGGAACGCCGCGACGCCTACCGGCACGTCTCGAAGACCGGCATCACGTACGGGATGCAGTCGGCGCAGCTCAAGGAGATCCGGGCGTTCGACCCGGAGCGCCAGGGCCGCTGGTCGTTCTCCTCGCAGCAGGCGACGCTGCGTCGCCTGGACAAGGCGTTCGCCGGGTTCTTCCGCCGGGTCAAGTCCGGCGAGACGCCCGGTTACCCGCGCTTTCGGGGGGTGAGCTGGTTCGGCACGGTGGACTTCCCGAAGGACGGTGACGGCTGCCGCTGGGATTCCACGCCGCACGACCGGGTGACCCGTGTCCGGTTCCAGGGCGTCGGGCACGTCAAGGTCAACCGGCACCGGCCGGTGGTCGGCAGGGTCAAGACCGTGTCCGTCAAGCGCGAGGGCCGCAGGTGGTTCGTCGTGCTGACCGCCGAACAGGGCGAGCCCCAGCCGCTGCCCGCGACCGGCTCCGTGGTCGGCATCGACGTGGGCATAGCCAACTTCCTCGCCGACTCGGGCGGCGGGTTCGTGCCCAACCCGCGCCACGGGCGGAAGGCCGCCGCGAAGCTCGAAGCCGCACAGCGGACTCTGTCCCGGTTCCCGCGCTGCAAGGCCAAGGACCGCACGGCGAATCACCGGCGGGCGGTCGAGAAGGTTTCCGGGCTGCACGGCAAGGTGCGCCGCCAGCGCCTCGACCACGCGCACAAGACCGCGCTGGGCCTGGTCCGCGCGCACGATTTCATCGCGCACGAAGACCTCAGGATCCGCAGCATGGTCAAGGCTCCCGTGCCGAAGCCCGACCCCGACCAGCCGGGTGGCTTCCTGCCCAACGGAGCGGCGGCCAAGGCCGGGCTGAACAAGTCGATCAACGATGCCGGTTGGGGGGTGTTCCTCACGATCCTCACCAGCAAGGCTGAAAGCGCCGGCCGGGAAGTGATCGCCGTGGACCCCCGCAACACCTCCCGCACCTGCCCGCGCCCGGAGTGCGGGTACGTCGCGGCAAAGAACTGGCCCACACAGGACACCTTCCACTGCGTCGCCTGCGGCCACACGGCGCACGCCGACACGGTGGGAGCCGTCAACGTTCTACGGGCCGGGCTGGTCCGTCGCAACGCCCGCCAGGGTTAGCGAGAAGCCCCCGGCTTCAGCCGGGGGAGGAGTCACGGTGTCCCCCGTGGTGTCGTTCCCCGCCGGGACGTGCCCGCCCCGGTCATGATCATCAGTTTCGCACGCCGGTTCGGCCGCAGGTGGCGGCGATGTGTCAGCAAGGCGAGATGACGGACGTCATGGGGCCCGACGCCGGCCGGGCGCGTTCAGGGTGTGCCCTTCGGGACGACGAGGACGACGACCGGGTCCGGGGCCACGGCGGAACCGGGCCGTGGCCCCGTGTTTCGGCGCCGGGCCGGCCGGGCCACCGTCCGGCAGCGCCGAACGTGAGGCACCGGCAGGGTGAGGAGGTCGCCGGATACGCCGGTGCTCTTCACGCGCCGCCGGGCACGGCCGCCGCTGCCGGCGGGTTCCCCACCCGGGTCACTCGCGGTCGGTCACCGCGAGCACGATCTTCCCGGTGGTACGGCCCAGTTCGCCCAAGCCCGCCATGCCTTCGCCGAAGAGCACCGTGCCGGCGGCGGCGAGGATGTCGCGGTGTACCTCGTCGGCCGGCCGCCGTCCCCGGCCCCGTCGTGCCGGCGCGCCGCCCTCCCCTGCCGGGCCGGTACTCGGGCCCCCGGCCTGACGATGCGTCTGATGGGGCATCCGCCAGATGATGCCCCATCAATCTCCGCTGTCCGTTTTGCGATGACCAAGACTCGGCAGTGCAGAGATCAAGCCAGTGCGTGCACAATCAGACAATCTGAAAAGATGTTCGAAATTTGGTCAGTGTACAACTATGCTCCTCGCGGTGCCGGGACAACTGTCCTGCTGCAAAGGGGCCCTGACGGGCCAGGGGGAAAACGTGAGGGGTCATGACCTACACGACAAATCGGACGGGATTGCCGCAGGAGCGGCGGGTCCGCAAGAAACTTTCTACTCTGATAGCACTCACTCTTGCCGCCACCGTGGCCGGTACGACCACCGCCCAGGCCCTGCCGTCCGATGTCGGGCCGGCGCCGCTGCCGGCTGACGTCCGCGGCAAGGTCGTCGAGGCCTGGGAGTTGGGCGGCGTCTCGACCAAGGACGCCGCCGCGAAGGCGCTGGTCGGTTCCGATGCGGACCTCACCAGGTTCCTCGGCGAGACCCTGGCCCGGGCTTCCGCCGAGGACGAGCGCTTCGCCGTCCTGAAGATGCTCAGCGACACCGGTGTGGGCGTCCGCGAGGCCGCCACGAAGGCGCTGAACGGTACCGACGCGGACGTCCACGCGTTCGTCACGTCGGGCTGGCAGAAGCCGATGAACGAAGACCGCCGGGCGGCGGTCTTCTACGTGCTGAACAACAGTGAGGCGGGTGTCCAGGCGGCCGCCGCCAAGGCGCTGAACGACGGCAGCCAGAAGGCGCTGGAAGACTTCCTGACCACGGGTCAGGCCAAGGCGCAGGAGGAGGACGACCGGTTCGCCGTCTTCGCCGCGCTCGGCCAGAACCCCGGGCCCGAGTACACCAAGCAGGCGCAGCGGGCGCTCGCCGGGACGGCGCAGGACGTCCGGGCGTTCCTGGAGAAGGGCCAGTACCTGGCCCGGACCCGGGACCAGGAGACGCTCTCGATCGCCCAGCTCGCCCAGGCGGCCAAGGAGGCCGGCCAGCGCGCCAAGAACGAGACCGAGAGCGCCAAGCAGGCCGGCGCCCGTGCCGAGGACGCCGCGCGCACGGCGAAGGACGCCGCGCAGCGGGCCGCCACCGAGGCCGCCGCCGCCAAGGATGACGTCAACAAGGCGGGTGCGGCGGCCAACAGCGCCGCGCAGGCCGCCGAGGGCGCGGCCGCCGCCGCGGAGACGGCGATCTCCGCCTCGAACGCAGCCGTCGCCGCCGCGCGCACGGCCGCCTCGGCCGCGCAGTCGGCCGCCTCGGCCGCGGCCGCGGCCGAGCAGGCCGCCTCCAGGGCGTACCGGGCCGCCGCGTCGGCCGCGGGCAACCGGAACGAGGCCGGTGCCGCCAGCGCCGCCGCCCAGCAGGCCCGTGACGCCGCCAAGGGTGCCCGGGACGCTGCCGGCGCCGCCTCCGCGGCGGCCAGTGCGAGCGCCGACGCCGGGCGCTCCGGTGCCGCCGCCGCCCGTGCCGCGCGCGACGCGGCCAGTGCCGCCG
>NZ_JBHVPD010000073.1:26796-56340 GCF_042887525.1 Kitasatospora sp. NPDC057936 | reverse complement strand
GGCCGGACTTCCTCAACCGCCTCAGCAGAGACGATCACGTCGCTCATCAGGTGTTCTTCCTTGATCGGGAGTTACACCGAAGACCGTACAGACCCCGCTTGTCGGCCTCTGCCATGATCATTCGACACGTCTCGGGGGAGAAGCGGCATGGCGGGGAACATCAAGGACCGGCTCAAGGTCGACCAGGAGATCCTGGGGGTGGTCTCGGGCGGGGTGTTCGGCGCGCTGTTCCTGGTGCTCGGGCTGGGGGCGCTGTTCGGCGGGCACTACGGCTACGGCGGCGATGCCGTCGCCTCCATGGGATTCATCGCCATCCTCGGGCTGATGGTCTGCGGCGCCGGTCTGCTCTACGCGCTCTGCCACCCGCGCTTCGGCCTGCCGTCCGTCGCACTCGGCACGCTGATCGGCCTCGGGATCTTCGTCCACTTCGCCGGCCTCGGCGTCAAGGACGACTGGACGGCCCCGCCCGACCGGCCCTCGGACATCCGCGCCATCGGCAGCTGGAGCACCGCGGACCTCGTCGTCCGCGCCCGGCCCGACAAGGTGGTGGCCTACCGCGCCACCACCGGCGACACCGCCTGGAGCTGGACCCCGCCCGCCGAGGACTCCGTCTGCGCCATGAGCCGCGAAACCGGCCACGGCATCGGGCTGTTCGCCCACGGAGCCCACGGCCGTCCGTGCGCCACCGCGATCGCGCTCGACCTCGCGACCGGCACCCCGCGCTGGACGGCGAACCTCGACGCTCCCCTCCGCGCGGGCGACACCGCTGCTCCCGGACTGCTGGCCGTCGCCGACGACCGCGCCGTCCTCCAGGAGACGGGCGGCTGGCGCGCCGTCAGCCTCATCGACGGCAGCGCCGCCTGGCGCAGCGCCGTCGACCCGGACTGCGCACCGCTGCGGGTCGCCGGCGGCCCGGACACCGCCGTCACCGTCGCCCAGTGCTCCAAGGGCGGCCCGGTGCTGCGGACGCTGGCCGCGCAGGACGGGCAGGAGCGGACGCACACCGTCCTGCCGCTCGCCAACGGCCTGAACGATGCGGCCGTCCTCTCCGCCGACCCGCTCACCGTGTGGGTGGACGAGCAGGGCGACCGCGGCACGCACGCCGTGCTCGCCTTCGACCGCGCGGGCAAGGTGCGCAGCACCATCCCGGTCTCCGGGGACGAGTACGACCTGGACGTCACCCTGGGCGGCGCCCACGCTGTCCACCAGTTCGAGGCCCGCCCCGCCTACGGTGCGGTGGTCGTGGGCGACCTGCTCGTCGTGCCGGGCGAGAAGCCGGACGATGTCACCTTCGGCGGTGCGAAGCACAACAGCCGCCACGCGACGGGCCGCCTGGTCGCCTATTCCCTCGCCGACGGCGGCAAGCGGTGGACCGCCGGGCTGGACGACCAGGTGACCGGCCTGGCCGTCGACGGCACCCGCGTCTGGGCGATGACCCGCAACTCCCTGACCGGCGTCGACACCGCCACCGGCCACGAGGACGAGAGCCTCGCCATTCTCGGCACCGATTCGGACGACCCGTCGGACCTGGCCCCGGACGGCCCCGGCCGCTTCACCGTCGTAGCCAGGGACGGCACCACCGACGCCGAGCCCCCGGTACGGGCCGTGGCGGTGCCGAGGTAGGTGCGGTCGGCGTGGGCCGCGCGCGGGAAGTCGGGCCCGCCGACTTCCTGTGCGGCTCCGGCCGAATCTCCGGTGCGCCCGGCCCCCGGCCCCCGGTACCGTCCGCGGGTGACCCGTCGAACTCCACCGCGCCCCTTGAACGTTGAAGCGCTGTTTCCCGAGCTCGCGCCCTTCCGCCGGGAGACCGTGCGGCTGCACCCGCGCTCGGGCCGGCCGACGTGCCGCGACAGCTCGGTCGGTGGGCCGCTGCTGTGGCCGGCGCGGGAGCCGTGGCCGGAGTGCCCCGAGCACCCGGGGTCGCCGATGGTCGCGGTCGTCCAGATCTTCCGCGCCGACGTGCCGGACACCGTGCCCTTCCCGGAGGGGCGGGACCTGCTCCAGGTGCTGTGGTGTCCGCGCCGCCATGCGACCCAGTGGGTCGTCCCGCTGGTCCGCTGGCGCTCCGTGGCGGAGGTGGGGGAGGTGCGGCAGACCCCGCCGGCGCCTGCGGACGCCGGGTACGGGCGGGTGCCGCGTCCTTGTGTCGTGCACCCGGAGACGGTGACGGAGTACGCGAGTTGGGACCTGCCGGACGAGCTCTGGGACGCCCTGGACGCCCGCTTCGAACAGGTGGAGGCGGAGACGGGCTGGCACTACCAGGACCACCTGTCCACCGCGCCGGGCACCAAGCTGGGCGGCTACCCCGGCTGGTCGCAGGAGCCGCGGTGGCCGGTCTGCCCGCTCTGCTCGACGCCAATGGACCACCTCCTGACGGTGGACAGCACCGAGGAGCACGACAACCGGCAGGCGTGGACCCCGGTCGAGGACCGCGACGTCAGGTGGGAGGGCGCGGACCTGAGTCTCGGCGACCTGGACAGCGTGCGCCTGTTCGAGTGCCGTACCTGCCCCGGGCGCCCGTTCGCCCATCGTTACGGCGCGTAGGAGCCCGCCGGCTCACGGCTGCTCGGTGCTGCCGTCGCGGTCGAACTGGTCCAGGTACGTCTCCGGTGCCATGTCCGTGCGGTGCAGCAGGGAGAACACCTCGCTGCCGTGGGCCGGGCCGCCGTCCGCGTCGAGGACGAACACCTGGGTGAGCGGCAGCAGTTCGAAGCCGCCGTCCTCCGCGTACGCGGCGGCCTCGCGCTCGCCGAGCGCCATCGCCTCGTCGAAGGAGCCGGCGCGCCAGAGGGTGATCCGTTCCTCGTAGGGCGCGTCGCTCCAGTTGGTCCAGCGGAAGAAGCACCGGACGGTGTACCAGGCCGGTGCTGCGGGGGAATCCGGTGCTGAGGACACGTGCGGGACCTCTCGATCGCGTTGGCGCCGTCGGACGTGGGCCACAGTAACCGGTTCGTTCACCCGGCGTTCGCCGGACGCACTGTCCGAAGTGGTCCGCCGGTACCGTCCGCCGTGGGAGTCTCCTGGGCGTTTCTCGGAGCCCATGGAGGCGGCAGTGTCACATCCCTCGCGCAGAACGGTCCTTCGGACGGGTACGGCCGCCGGCGCCCTCGCGGCGATCCCGGCGTCCACCCTGCTCTGGACGCAGCCCGCCGTCGCCGGCACGCCCGGCCCCGAGCAGGTCCACCTCCAGTGGGGCGACGAGCCGTCCACCGAGATGACCGTGTCCTGGGCGACGGCGGCGAGCGTGAGCCGCCCGCGCCTGCGCCTCGGGACGCCGCGCGGCGGCGGCGGGCGCAGCGTCGACGCCGAGACGCGGACGTACGTCGACGGGCTGAACAAGGTCGAGACCTTCACCCACCACGTCCGGCTGCGCGGCCTGAAGCCCGACACCACGTACGTCTACGACGTCCTGCACGACGGTGCCCAGCCGGTGCGCGGCACCTTCCGCACCGCCCCCGGGCGCGGGCGCGCCGCGTTCCGCTTCACCAGCTTCGGCGACCTCGGCACCGGCGACAACGTGTTCGCGAAGTCCTCGATCCACGGTGCGGCGGCCGTCCGCCAGGTCGAGCAGTTCTCGCCGCTGTTCCACCTGCTCAACGGCGACCTCGCGTACGCCAACAACAACCCGCAGCTCCAGCCGCAGTGCTGGAACGCGTTCATGAACAACCTGTCCAAGTCGGCCGCCAGCCGGCCCTGGATGCCCGCGCCCGGCAACCACGAGGTCGAGGCGGGCGGTGGCGACCTCGGCTACGCCTCCTACCTGACCCGCTTCGAGCTCCCCGACAACGGCACCCGCGACTACTGCGGCAACTGGTACGCGTTCCAGGTCGGTTCGGTGCTCTTCCTGAGCCTCGACGGCAACGAGATCGCGGTCGAGGACGACGCCAGCATCGACCCCGCCACCGGGCAGTCCATCTACATCAGCGACTACAGCGACGGCGCCCAACTGCGCTGGCTGGAGCGCACGTTGTCGCGGGCCCGGGGCGGCAGCGCGGTCGACTGGATCGTCGTCAGCATGCACCAGTTCGCGATGTCCTCGTCCGCCGCCAGCCACGGCGGCGACATGGGCATCCGGGAGAAGCTGATGCCGCTGTTCGACCAGTACGCGGTCGACCTCGTCCTCGCCGGCCACGACCACGACTACGAGCGCACCCACCCCGTGCGCGGCACCGAGTCCGGCGGCCTGCTCACCCCGTCCGTCGCCGACGACGACCTGCGGCAGATCGACACCTCGCAGGGCACCGTCCACCTCATCCTGGGCGGCGGCACCGCCGGCCACGACGACAAGTACCTGCCGGCCGACGGCGACGGCGTCCGCGAGGCCTTCGTCCGCACCCAGCGGCTCACCTTCAAGGCCGACCCGGACGCCAAGGAGAAGGCCACCTGGTCCGCGGTGATCGACCCGGACACCAACCACCCCTACGGCGTCGCGGTCTTCGACGTCGACCCGGGCGTGCTGCCCGGCAGCCGCACCACCATCACCGTGAGCTACTACCACTCGGCCCCGGCCACGGCGGCCAACCCGGTGCCGACGCCGGTGCTCTACGACCAGTTCACCCTGTACCGCGACCGCAGCGACGGCTGGGGCGACGACGAGAACAGCGATGCCAGAGTCGCGGTCGGCCGCCGGTAACCCATCGCGTCCTTGAGGGCCCGCCGCGCACGCCGCGCGGCGGGCCTAACTCTCTTCTGCAACCCACCCGAGGCGCAAGGCGGCCACCGACTGCCTCAGGCCGGACCTCTCAAGCTGGCTCAGCACGTCGTCGAGCGTCTGTGGCGGCTTGCGTCGGCTCAGCGCGATCTCCTGGACGCACGAGTAGACGACGCGCTCATCCAGCCCGATGAGGTCCATGACGAAGTCATCGGCACTCTTCCGCTCGATGTCGAACGAACCGAGGTAGTCGACGGGAAAGTCCTTTCGGTTGTTGGTGACGATGACTTGGGCTCCCGCCCTGATCGCCGCGGCCAACACGTGTCGATCGTCGGGATCCGGGAGCTTGAGCCCCTCGATCAGGGGCTCGAACCCCGTGACGAGACAGTCCCGGACCGCCTGAACCATCAGCTCTCGACGTCGCTGGAGCTTCTCCGGTGGGATCTGAAAGTCCTTGACGAGGTTGCGATCGACCTCGTCAAGGATGGTGTCAGTCCATTGCGCGCGCACGAGCCCCCGTAGCGAGACACGCATGAGGAGGTCCCTCAGGGTGTTCGGGTACAGCACGCACGCGTCATAGATGACGACGAAGGCCATGTCAGAGCAGCCCCAGCTCCTGGTCCAGTTGCATCAGCTCGTCGGCGGCGTCCTTCCGTGCCGCGTCGTCCTCGCGAAGGTACTGGCGAAGAGCGTCGACACGAATGCGGCGGTGGCGGCCTACGAGCCGGTAGGGGATCTTCTCGGACTCCAGCAGTCCGATGAGGTAGGGGCGGGACACGTTCAGCATGTCGGCGGCCTGCTGAGTGGTGAGCTCCGCATCGACCGGGATGATCTGGACGCCCTGTCCGTTGGCGAGGGCGGCCAGTATCGAGGCGAACATCTCGGCCACCGGTCTTGGGAGCACCAGAGTCTCGTCCTGCGCTCCTGTTTCGAGGTGTACCTGGATGTCCTTGTTGCTGCGACCTGTGTGCGAGAGGTAGTCGTTGATCCGGCTGAGGGCCCGCCGAGCATCGCCCGCATCGACGGCGCCGGGTTCGATCTTCCTGCCTGTGACGGTTCCCATGGCTTCCCTCCGCTGTCCTAATCGAAGTATTCGCAATAAGTGAAGCATTCGCAACAGCGCTTCGGGGTGCTATGCCCTCCCAGGTCTCCTGCTCGGACGGAGGACGGGAAGGCTGCAGCCCCGGGGCGTCAGGGCCGGTCGAGAAGGGCGGCTCCCAGATCGGTGACGGTGTAGTTCACCTCGTTGCGGTAGCGGTGGCCGGTCACCAGCCCGGCTTCGCGCAGCACGGCCAGGTGCTGGGAGACGGCTCCCGGGCTCAGACCGGTGCGTGTCGCCAGTTGGGTCGTGGTGCTGGGCGAGCCGGTGTAGGCCAGGATCCGGGCCCGGCTGCGGCCCAGTAGCCGGGCGAGCGCACCCGTGGTGGCCTCCTGCCGCTCCCACAGGGTGCCGACCGCCCGGGCGGGGTAGATGGCGATCGGCGGTGATGCCGGGTCGCTGGTCACGAGCACGGAGTGGGCGGTGAAGACGCTCGGCAGCAGCGGGAGGCCCCGGCCGCGGAGGTCGATGGCGGTGTCCAGCCGGTCGTCCAGGAGGAGGCGGTCCCCGGCCCAGCACAGCGCGGGGTGGAGGTTCCCGAAGAGGGACTGCACACCGCCACCGGAGAACTGGCGGGTGCGGTACGCGATGTCCGCCTCCAGTACGGCCCGCATGCGCGGCCAGTGCGGGTGGATCGCCGCCTGCCACCATCCGCGGACGGCGTCGACCAGCCGAGGCAGCGCCGACTCGGGGTCGGCGGCCAGCAGCCGGGCGAACGGCGAGGGCGGCGCGTACCGGAAGCCCGCTTCGAGTTCGGCCCGGACGCGGGCCGGCGGGGTGGCCAGGACGACTGCCAGCTCCTCCTCGATCTCGCCGAGCGAGCAGCCCGGTGGCGGTGTCAGGAAATCGGGCAGGCAACTGCTCGACCACACGATGGCTCTCAGCGGAGCGGTCCGGCGGGCGAGGCCCTCGTCCCGGACCAGCTGCCGGGCCTGCCCGATCCAGGGCAGGTGGACCGGGTGGTGCCCGGGCTCGCGCAGCACCCGGAGGCTGGAAACGGTCTCCCACAGCGGCGAGACCGCGAACCTGACGGAGGCGACGTCATCGACGTCGAACCGCACCTCGGTCATGGGGCTCCCTCCCCGCACAGGTGTTTTCGCCCAGACTAAAACACTGGTCGGCCAGGTCGTCCGATGGTGGTGTTGCCGACCGTGACCATGATCAGAGATCGTTCGAGCCTGTTCCTCCACCGGGACTTCCGACGGCTGTGGACCGCCGACGCGGTCAGTCAGCTCGGCGGGAGCGTGACGCTGGTCGCGCTCCCGCTGGTGGCGATCGGAACGCTTCACGCCACGCCGTTCGAGATGAGCCTGCTCGTCGTGTGCGAGTACCTGGCCGCGCTGGTCATCGGGTTGCCGGCCGGCGCCTGGGTGGACCGGATGCGGCAGCGCCGCGTGATGGTGGTCGGCGACCTCTGTCGCGCGGTGCTGCTCGGGTCGATACCGGTCGCCGCGTTCCTGGGCACGCTGACCCTGCTCCAGCTGTACGTGGTGGCGTTCGGGATGTCCGTCTGCACCGCGTTCTTCGACACGGCGTTCCAGAGCCACCTGCCGCACCTGGTGGTGGACGAGCAACTGGTCGAGGGCAACGTCAAGTTGGAGACGACGCGCAGCATCGCGCAAGTGGGCGGTCCGGGTGTCGGAGGGATCGCGGTGGGAGCGCTCACCGCGCCGGTGGCGATCGTCGTGAACGCGGCCACCTTCGTGCTGTCGGCCCTGTCACTGGCCCGCATCCGCACGCCCGATCCGCGGCCGCGCAGCGGCGCCGGCGGCGGGAACCTGCGGTCCGAGATCGCCGAGGGCCTGCGCTTCGTCCTCGGCCACCGGCTGCTCCGCGCGATCACGATCAGCTCGGCGCTCTCCAACATGTGCGGCACGATCAGTGCGTCGATGCTGCTGGCGCTGCTCGCCGGTCAACTTCACCTCTCGGCGTTCCTCTGCGGCCTGGTGTTCAGCGCGGAGGCGGTGGGCGGACTGCTCGGAGCGCTGTGCGTGGAGCGGATCACCGCCAAGCTGGGCCAGGGCCCGGCGATGTGGCTCTCGATGACCCTGAGCAGCGTGCTGTGGCTGCTCGCGCTGCCGATGTACCAGGCGGACGGGCGGTTCGCGATCGCCGTCGCGCTGAACGGCCTGGGCTGGGCCGGCTTCATGACCTTCAGGGTTTCGAGCGTCGCCTACCGCCAGCGCCTCTGCCCGAAGCCGCTGCTGGGGCGGATGACGGCATCCTTCCGGTTCGTCGTCTGGGGGCTGATGCCGGTCGGCGCACTGATCGGCGGCGTGCTCGGACAGAGCCTCGGCGTCCGGCAGGCCATGTGGGTCGGTGTCGTGGGCGAGCTCCTCGCGGTGCTGCCGATCCTCTGCTCGCCGCTGCGGACCATGCGCGACCTGCCCGTCGCCGAGAAGGAGGCCGTGCCGACGGTTGTCTGATCCCGCCTCGGGACCCTCTGCGCGGGAAGTCGGGCGGATCGACTTCCTGCGCAGAAGTCCTCGTTCAGTGGAGACGCAGCCAATTGCGTCTACGTCTCTGCAACCGCCGGCTGCAGCATCAGACTTCGCGAGTGTGACGCCCCTGGCACCATCCTTGCCAACACGCCTGACGCGCTGCGTGCCTTCACACTCGGCGTCAAGGCTGGTGAATTCGACCGGCTGACCTCGTCGTAGCGGTGGAGGATCAGGCGGGCGACGGCCTCGTGGGCGGCGAGGGGGGCGCTCGTCCACCTCGCTTCCGTCGTCGCGGCTCGGCGGGCGAAGAAGCCGGGGGCCAGGAGGTAGGTCGCTACTGCTACCTCTCGGTGGCCCTCGGAGTGCAGCGCGGCTACGGCCTCGTGGGGGGTGGGGCTCGCCGCCGACAGGTGGGCCGGGGTGACCGGGCGGCCCAGGTGGGTGGCCAGGAGGCTTGCCATCCGTGTCGTGTCGGCGATGGCCGTCGGGTCGGAGGAGCCGGCGCCGGCCAGGACCACCGGGGCCTCCGGGGCGGCGCCGCTCTCGGCAAGGCGATCGGCCAGGGCTTCGGCGAGCAGCGGGTGTGGGCCCAGCGCGCGGGCGACCTGGGACGTTGGGAGGCCGGCGGCGGCCACCGCTGCCGGGATGTCGACGCGCACGTGGTAGCCGGTGCTCAGGAGGAGCGGGACCAGGATGGGGTTCTGGTGCTGAAGTTGGGCGAGGGCCTGGTCCAGCGACGGCCGGTTCAGGTCCAGGAAGCAGCAGCGGACCGGCAGTTCGGGTCGGAGAAGACGAACGCGGTGAAGTAGCGCCCGGATCGTCGCCGCCGACGCCGTGTCCCGGCTCCCGTGCGCCACGGCCAGCAGCATCAGCCCGCCGCCAACCGGTAGCCCCGCTTGGGCACCGTCCGGATGAGCCCCGCATGCGCGCCCAGCGCCGCCCGCAGCCGCCCGACGGCCGCCTCGACCGCGTGTTCGTCCGCGCTCGCGTCCGTCCAGGCGGCGCGCAGGAGTTCGGCGCGGCTCAGCACGTGCCCCGGGCGTTCGGCGAGGGCCCGGAGGACGGCGGCGCCGCGAGGGCTGAGGAGGTGGCTCTCGCCGTCGACCAGTGCCGCGTTGCCCTGGAGCGTCAACACCGCATCTGACAAAGGGATTTCGCGCCGGCCGAGGGTGGGAAGCGTCTCCGCCAGCAGCCGGACGAGCGAGCCCAGCCGGCCGCGTTCCGGGTACACCGTCGGCAGCCCGAGGTCCGCGAACGGGCGCGCGCACAGGGCGCCGACGCACACGGGCAGGACGTCCCCGCGCAGGGCGTCGAGGACGGGTTCGCGTAGGCCCTCGGCCTCCGCGGTGGCGAGGAAGGCGGCGACGGCGGGCGCGCTGGTGAAGGTGAGCGCGTGCACCTGGCGCCGGACGGTCTGCTCGACCAGCCGCCGCACCGGGGCCATGTCGTCCGGCGGGGCCCAGCGGTAGACGGGGACGGAGATCACCTCGGCGCCGCGTTCGCGCAGGGCCGCCGCGAAGGCGTCGAGCCGCACGCCGTGCTCCTGGACGGCGATCCGGCACCCGTCGAGGGGGCGGGCGAGCAGCCAGGTGAGGAGCTCGTCGGTGGCTTCGGTGCTGGGGGAGAAGCCCTCGCCGAGGCCGCTGGCCCGTACCGCGCCGGTGGCCTTGGGGCCCCGGCTGAGCACGACCGCGCCCCGGCAGGCCTCGGCGAGGGCGGTTGCGCGGCCCCACCCCTCGGCGGCGCTCATCCAGCCGCGCCAGCCGACGCCCGTGGTGGCGACCACGTAGTCGAGCGGGGCGGCCAGGCACCGCTCGGTGGCCTCGCGCAGGGCGAGGTCGTCGGCGAGCGGCAGGATGCGCAGCACGGGCGCCTCGACCACCTGGGCGCCGCGCCGGGTGAGGAGGGCGACGAGTTCCTCGCGGCGGCGAGCCGCGGTGACCCCGACGGTGAAGCCGGTGAGGGGCCCGGGCTGGGCGGTGGGGGTTGCCATGCCGGTCAGCGTGCGGCGTGCACGTTACGGGGGCGTTGCCCGCCCGTCACCCCCAGGTAAGCGAAAGGGCTGCTCCGGTTACGGCCGGTGTTCCTGGAGCGCACCCTGGGGCCGGGCGGCCGTGAGGGAGGTGTACCGCGCCCGCAACACGGGTGACGCGGTCGCGAAACAGCGGACGGCGACATTCCTCGGCATGACGCTGACCAGCCCGAAGGCGGCCCCCACGCCGACCACCGACACCCACTGCCCGTACTGCTCGCTGCAGTGCGGCATGCGGCTGGGTGGTGGCGCGGACGGCACGCCCGAGGTGCTGGAGCGGCCGGAGTTCCCGGTGAACCGGGGCGCGCTGTGCGGCAAGGGCCGTTCGGCGGCGGCCGTGCTCGCCCGGGACGTCCGGCTGACCGGCCCGCTGCTGCGCGACCGGCCCGGCGGGCCGCTGCGGGCGGCGGGCTGGCCAGAGGCGCTGGACCGCGTGGCGGACGGGCTCGCCCGGGTACGGGAGCAGCACGGGCCGGACGCGGTGGGCGTGTTCGGCGGGGGCGGGCTGACGAACGAGAAGGCGTACCTGCTGGGCAAGTTCGCCCGGGTGGTGCTGCGCACCGCGAACATCGACTACAACGGCCGGTTCTGCATGTCCTCGGCGGCGGCCGCCCACCGCAGGGCCTTCGGCCTGGACCGCGGCCTGCCGTTCCCGCTGGAGGACATCCCGCACACCGGCTGCCTGATCCTGGTCGGCGGCAACCCGGCCGACACGATGCCGCCGGCCGTGCGCTACTTCCGCGAACTGCGCGAGAACGGCGGCACCCTGATCGTCGTGGACCCGCGCCGCACCCGCACCGCCGAACTCGCCGACCTGCACCTGCAGCCCCGCCCCGGCGGCGACCTGGCGCTCGCGCTGGGCCTGCTGCACCTGGTGATCGCCGACAGCCTGGTGGACAAGGACTTCATCGCCGGGAGGACGTCCGGCTTCGAGGCGGCCCGCGAGGCCGCGATGGCGCACTGGCCGGACCGCGTCGAGCGGATCACCGGCGTGCCCGCCCACCAACTGCGCGAGGCGGCCCGGCTGTTCGGCACCGCCGAGACCGGCATGGTGCTCACCGCGCGCGGCCCGGAGCAGCAGAGCAAGGGCACCGACACCGTCGGCGCGTGGATCAACCTGTGCCTGGCGACCGGCAACTCCGGCCGTCCGTACGCCGGTTACGGCTGCCTCACCGGCCAGGGCAACGGGCAGGGCGGGCGCGAGCACGGCCAGAAGGCCGACCAGCTGCCCGGCTACCGCTCGATCGAGGACCCGGCCGCCCGGGAGCACGTCGCCGCGGTGTGGGGCGTGCCGCCCGAGAGCATCCCGGGCCCGGGTAAGTCGGCGTACGAGCTGCTGGACGGCCTCGGCCGGCCGGACGGCGTCCGGGCGCTGCTGCTGGCCGGCTCCAACCCGGCGGTGTCCGCGCCGAACGCCGGGCACGTCACCGAGCGGCTGCGCGCGCTGGACCTGCTGGTCGTCGCCGACCTGGTGCTGTCCGAGACGGCGCGCCTCGCGGACGTCGTCCTGCCCGTGACGCAGTGGGCGGAGGAGGACGGCACCACCACCAACCTGGAGGGCCGGGTCATCCTGCGCCGCCGCGCCTTCGACCCGCCCGAGGGCGTCCGCAGCGAGCTGTGGGTGCTGCGCGAACTGGCCGCCCGCCTGGGTGTCGCGACCGGCTTCCCGGTGGCGGCCGAGGAGGCCTTCGACGAGCTGCGCCGCGCCTCGGCCGGCGGCGACGCCGACTACGCGGGCATCAGCTACCGGCGGATCGCGGCGGAGGACGGCGTGTTCTGGCCCTGCCCGGCCGAGGACCACCCGGGCACCAGGCGGCTCTTCCTCGACCGGTACGCGACCCCGGACGGACGGGCCCGCTTCGTGGCCGTCACCCACCGCCCGGCCGGCGAGGAGCCAGACGAGGAGTACCCGCTGTACCTGACCACCGGACGGGTGCTCGCCCAGTACCAGAGCGGCGCGCAGACCCGGCGGGTGGCCGAGCTCACCAGGGCCGCGCCCGGCCCGTTCGTCGAGCTGCACCCGCGGCTCGCCGAGCGGCTCGGGGTGGCCGACGGGGAGCCGGTGGCGGTGACGAGCCGGCGCGGACGGGCGGTGGCCCCGGCGCGGATCACCGACGCGATCCGGGCGGACACCGTGTTCATGCCCTTCCACTGGCCGGGGGCGGGCCGGGCCAACAGCCTGACCAACCCGGCGCTCGACCCGGTGTCCCGGATGCCGGAGTTCAAGGTGTGCGCGGTGCGGGTGGAGAAGGCGGCCGGGCCGAGCGGCGGCGGGGCTGCCGGGGACGGCGAGGCGGCGGCCGGGCAGGCCGAGCGCCCGTTCGACCGGAGTGGCGAGGCGGCGGCCGGGCAGGCCGAGCGCGCCGGACAGGAGGTGGCACCGTGACCAGGGAACCGAGGATCGCCGTCGTCGGCGGCGGCATGGCCGGCGCCCGCTTCGCCGAGCGCTACGGCGCGCTCGGCGGGCCCGGCACCGTCACCGTCTACGGCGCCGAGCCGCGCGCGCCCTACAACCGGGTGCTGCTCGCGGACGTCCTGACCGGGCGCTACGACGCCGAGTCGATCGCGCTGCCGCTCGGCGGGGCCGAAACCAGGCCCGGCTGCGAGGTCGTCGCCCTCGACCCGGCCGCCCGCACGCTGACCCTGGCCGATGGCACCGTCGAGCCGTGGGACGAGCTCGTCCTCGCGACCGGCTCCAACCCCGTGCTGCCGCCGGTGCGCGGGCTGCGCCGCCCCGACGGGCTGGGCCTCGCCGAGGGCGTGCACACCCTGCGCACGCTGGAGGACTGCGGGCGGCTCGCCGAGGAGGCCGTCACCGCGAAACGTGCGGTGGTGATCGGCGGCGGGGTGCTCGGGGTGAGCGCCGCCCGGGCGCTGGCCGCGCTCGGCGTCCGCACCGAGATCGTCCACCAGGCACCACATCTGATCGAGCGTCAGCTCGACCACGAGGCGGCCGAGGTGCTGCGGGAGCGGCTGCTGGCGCTCGGCGTCGAGACCTACGCCCGCAACCGCGCCCGCGCCGTCCACGGCGGGGAGAGGGTCGGCGCGGTGGAACTGGCCAACGGCTACCGGCTCGACTGCGACCTGGTCGTGCTCGCCTGCGGCACCCGCCCCCGCACCGCCCTGGCGTACGGCGCCGGGCTGCCGGTCGGCACCGGGATCCTGGTCGACGACCGACTGGCCGTCGCCGGGGACGTCTCCGGCGGGAACGTGTCCGCGATCGGCGACTGCGCCGAGCACCGCGGCACCGTCCACGGCCTGGCCGGCCCCGCCTGGGAACAGGCCGACGTGCTCGCCCGGCGGCTGGCCGGCGCCGACCCGGACGCCCGCTACACCGGCAGCGTCCCGCGCGCCCGGCTCAGCACCGGCGACCTGGAGTACGCGGCCTTCGGCGCCGTGGACGAGACCCTCGACCCCGGTCTCGACGTCCTGCGGATCGCCGACGCCACCCGCGGCAGCTACAAGAAGCTCGTCCTGCGCGGCGACCGCCTGGTCGGCGCGATCCTGCTCGGCGACCTGGCCACCGTGGACGCGCTGGCCGGCGCCTTCGAGAGCGGCGGACCGCTCGGCGGCCACCCCCTGCACCTGCTCACCCGAGGAGAACCGCGATGACCATAAGCAATGGGATGACGCCCGACCACCGCAGCAGCCGTGACCTCGTCCTGGTCGGCCACGGCATGGTCGGCCAGCGCTTCCTGGAGGCCTTCACCGCGCTGCCCGCCGCCCGCGGCTGGCGGATCACCGTGCTCGCGGAGGAGCCCCGGCCCGCGTACGACCGGGTCCACCTGAGCGCACTGTTCGACGGCCGCACCGCCGAGGACCTCTCGCTGTGCCCGCCCGGCTTCCCCGCCGAGCACGGCATCGACCTGCGCCTCGGCGACCCGGCCACCGCGATCGACCGGGCGGCGCGCCTGGTGCGCACCCGATCGGGCGCCGAAGTCCGCTACGACGCCCTCGTGCTGGCCACCGGGTCCGTCCCGTTCGTCCCGCCGGTGCCCGGCAAGGACGCGCCCGGCTGCCACGTCTACCGCACCATCGAGGACGTCGACGCCATCCGCTCGGACGCGGAGAAGGCCGCCACCGGCGTCGTCGTCGGCGGCGGGCTGCTCGGCCTGGAGGCCGCCGGCGCACTGCGGGCCGGCGGACTGACCACCCACGTCGTCGAGTTCGCGCCCCGCCTGATGGCCGTCCAGGTCGACGACGGCGGCGGCGCCGTGCTCCGCCGCAAGATCGAGGACCTCGGCGTGACGGTGCACACCGGCGCCGGCGCGAGCGGCGTCGTCACCGGCGAGGACGGCCGGGTCACCGGGCTCGCGCTCTCCGACGGCCGCGAACTCGCCGCCGACCTCGTGGTGTTCTCGGCCGGCGTGCGCGCCCGCGACCAGCTCGCCCGCGACTGCGACCTGCCGGTCGGCGCCCGCGGCGGCGTCGTCGTCGACGAGCGCTGCCGCACCGCCGACCCGGCGGTCCTCGCCATCGGCGAGTGCGCCCAGGCCGCCGACGGCCGCGTCTACGGCCTCGTCGCGCCCGGCTACCAGATGGCCGAGACGGCGGCACGGACGCTGGCCGACCTGCCCGGCGAGGGCTTCACCGGCGCCGACACCTCCACCAAGCTCAAGCTCCTCGGCGTCGACGTCGCCAGCTTCGGCGACCCGCACGGCACCGCCGAGGGCGCGCTCGACGTGCTCTACAGCGACAGTCGCGGCGGCGTCTACCGCAAGCTCGTCATCGGCCGGGACGGCGCCCTGCTCGGCGGCGTCCTGGTCGGCGACACCGACGCCTACGGCACGCTGCGCCCGCTCGCGGTAGCCGGCAAGCCGCTCACCGTCCCGGCCGAACAGCTCGTGCTGCCCGCCGGGTTCGCGAACGCCGGACCGGTCGCCCTGCCCGACGACGCGGTGCTCTGCTCCTGCCACAACGTCACCCAGGGCGCCGTCCGCGCCGCCGTCCGCGACCAGGGCTGCGACAGCGTCGCCGCCGTCAAGAAGTGCACCCGGGCCGGCACCGGCTGCGGCAGCTGCGTCAAGATGCTCGGCACCGTCGTCACCGAGGAGCTGGAGGCGGCCGGCGTCAGCACCGACAAGGGCCTGTGCGAGCACTTCGCCCACACCCGTGCCGAGTTGTACGAGATCGTCCGCGTGACGGGGATCGGGAGCTTCTCCGACCTGCTCGACCGGCACGGCAGCGGCGAGGGCTGCGAGGTCTGCAAGCCCACCGTCGCCTCCATCCTGGCCAGCCTCGGCAACGGCCACATCCTCGACGGCGAACAGGGCGCCCTCCAGGACTCCAACGACCACTTCCTCGCCAACATCCAGCGCAACGGCTCCTACTCGGTCGTCCCGCGCGTACCCGGCGGCGAGATCACCCCCGAGGGCCTCATCGCGATCGGCGAGATCGCCCGCGACCACGGCCTCTACACCAAGCTCACCGGCGGCCAGCGGATCGACATGTTCGGCGCCACCGTCGACCAACTCCCGGTGATCTGGCGCAAACTGGTCGACGCCGGCTTCGAGTCCGGCCACGCCTACGGCAAGTCGCTGCGCACCGTGAAGTCCTGCGTCGGCGAGACCTGGTGCCGCTACGGCGTCCAGGACTCCACCACGCTCGCCATCGAACTGGAGCTCCGCTACCGGGGGTTGCGCTCCCCGCACAAGCTCAAGTCGGCCGTCTCCGGCTGCGCCCGCGAGTGCGCCGAGGCGCAGAGCAAGGACTTCGGCATCATCGCCACCTCGGCCGGCTGGAACCTCTACGTCGGCGGCAACGGCGGCATGACGCCCCGGCACGCCGACCTGCTCGCCGCCGACCTCGACCGCGAGACGCTCATCCGCACCATCGACCGCTTCCTGATGTTCTACATCCGCACCGCCGACCGCCTCGAACGCACCTCGGTCTGGCTGGAGCGCCTGGAGGGCGGCCTCGACCACCTGCGGGCCGTCGTCCTCGACGACTCGCTCGGCATCGCCGCCGAGCTCGACGAACTGATGGCCCGTCACATAGGCGGCTACCAGGACGAATGGGCCGAGACCCTGGCCGACCCCGACCGGCTGCGGCGCTTCTCCTCCTTCGTCAACGCCCCCGGAACCCCCGACCCGGCCGTGACCTTCGTCCCCGAACGCGGCCAGATCCGCCCCGCCCGCCCGGGCGAGGACGGACACACCCTCGAATCCCCGGTCCTCATCGCCGGGGCCCGACTGGAGGTGCTCACCCCGTGACCGTTCAGATCCACGACGTTCAGATCCACGACGGCACCCGCTGGCACGCCGTCTGCACCCTCGACGACCTGCAGCCCGGCCGCGGCAGGGCCGTCCTGCTCTCCGAGGCGCACCAGGTCGCGCTGTTCGTCGACCGCGCCGGGAAGCTGTACGCCGTCGACAACCTCGACCCGTTCAGCGGCGCCCAGGTGCTCTCCCGCGGCCTGCTCGGCAGCCGCGGCGACCGCCCCACCCTCGCCTCGCCGATGTACAAGCAGGTCTTCGACCTCACCGACGGCCGCTGCCTCGACGAGGACACCGCCCCCGACGGCCGCCCGGCCGTCCTGAAGGTCTGGCCCGTCCGGGTCTCCGGAGGTGCGAAGTGACGACAGTCGTCGAGGCCGGTACGGCCGGACCCGCCGAACTGCGCGGCTGGGACCCGGAGGACGAGGAGTTCTGGCAGCGGGCCGGCGCCCGCATCGCCCGGCGCAACCTCGTCTTCTCCGTCCTCTCCGAGCACATCGGCTTCTCGGTGTGGAGCCTGTGGTCGGTGCTCGTGCTCTTCCTCGGGCCCCAGTACCACATCGACACGGCGGGCAAGTTCACGCTCACCGCGCTCCCGACCGCGCTCGGCGCGCTGCTGCGCCTGCCGTACACCTTCGCCGTCGCGCGGTTCGGCGGACGGAACTGGACGGTGATCAGCGCCCTGCTGCTGCTCGTGCCGACCGTGCTCGCCGCCCTCGTCCTGAAGCCCGGCGTCTCGTACGGGACGCTGCTCGCGGTGGCCTGCGTGGCCGGCGTCGGCGGCGGCAACTTCGCCTCGTCCATGGCCAACATCAACGCCTTCTACCCGCACCGGCTCAAGGGCTGGGCGCTCGGCATCAACGCGGGCGGCGGCAATCTCGGCGTGCCGGCCGTGCAGCTGCTCGGGCTGCTCGTCCTCGCCACGGCGGGCGCGGCCCACCCGCGGCTGCTGCCGCTGATCTACCTGCCGCTGATCGTGCTCGCGGCGGCGGGGGCCTGGTGGAGGATGGACAACCTGCCGGCGTCGTCCGCCGGTGCCAAGGAGGGGCGGGCGCTGCGCGAGGTGGCCCGGGACCCGTACGGCTGGGCCGTGTCCGCGCTGTACATCGGCACGTTCGGCTCGTTCATCGGGTTCGGCTTCGCCTTCGGGCAGGTGCTCCAGGTGCAGTTCCACGACCGCTTCGACACCCCGGTCAAGGCCGCCGCGCTCACCTTCCTCGGGCCGCTGCTCGGCTCGCTCCTGCGGCCCGTCGGCGGACGGCTCGCCGACCGCTGGGGCGGCGCGCGCGTCACGCTCGCGACGTTCGCGGCCATGGGCGCCGGGACGGCCGTCGTGCTCGCCGCCTCCCGGGCGGGCTCGCTGCCGCTGTTCCTGGCCGGGTTCGTCGCGCTGTTCGTCCTCAGCGGGATCGGCAACGGCTCGACGTACAAGATGATCCCCGCGCACTACCAGGGCCGGGCCCGCGCCGCCGTCGCCGCGGGCGCCGACCCCGCGGCGGCGGAGACCGACGCACGGCGGCGCTCGGCCGCGCTCATCGGGCTCGCGGGTGCGATCGGGGCGTTCGGCGGGGTGATCGTGAACCTCGCCTTCCGGCAGTCCTTCCAGGCCAGCCACAACGGGGACGCCGCCTACGTGGGCTTCCTGGGGGCCTACCTGGCGTGCTCGGCGCTCACCTGGGTCGTCTGGCTGCGGCCGGGCGCGCGGGCCGGGCTGGTGCGGCAGGCGGCCTGAGGCCGGTGACGGGCGCCGGGGCGGCGCGTGCCGGGGGGCGTGAGCCGTTCGGGCCGCCCGGCGCGCGGGGCCGGGGGCGGGCGATTAGCGTCGGCCGCAGCTCGTCCTAGCCCCCGGGAGGTTGGCAGTGCAGCGGTGGATCATCCTGACGGTCCTCACCACGGCCCTCAGCGGCCTGGCAGTACCCGCAGTGCCCGCAGTGGCCGATGCGGGCCCCGATCAGCCGACGACGTCGGTCACCATCGACGGCGCGCGGATCGACCAGAAGATCCCGGGCAAGGTCCGGGTCGACGTCACATACGTGTGCGGGGTGGCCGCCGAGGCCAGGTCGCTGACCGTCACGGTGGAGCAGCAGGACCCGGAGGACGCCGCCACGAAGGCCTTCGGCTCCACCCGCACGGCCGACACGGACATCCAGTGCGACGGGACGGAGCAGCATCGCCAGCTCATCGTGTCGTCCAAGACCACCAACTGGATCCCCGACGTGGACGCCGTCCTGACCGCCACGGTCTCCAACCTCGGCTCCGCCCCGCCGGCCTCGGCCGACGCCCGCCGGATCCGGCTCGCCACCCCCACCCCCGCCGCAACCGGCTGATGCGCCCGCCGACCCGGCTCGCCCGGGCCGGCGGCGCCCTCCTCCTCGCCGCCGGCCTGAGCGCATCCCTCACCGGATGCCTCAGCGCCTACATCGGCTCGGCGCCGGAGGACAGCGGCCCCACCACCGCACCCGCCGCGCCACGGCTCCCCACGACGGCGGCCCCCAGCGGCCCGACGGCGGTGACGGTGACGATCGGGAACTTCCTGTTCCAGCCCGCGAACTTCACCGTCCGCCCCGGCGGCACCGTCACGGTGGTGAACGCCGACACGGTCGAGCACACCCTCACCGCCCAGGACCGCACGTTCGACACGGCCCCCATCGCCCCGGGCGCCTCGGCCACCTTCAAGGCACCGGCGCAGCGCGGCGCGTACTCGTACCAGTGCACGTTCCACCACTTCATGCGGGGCATCCTGACGGTGGGTTAGGCCCGTCGTGGAGTCCCCGCCGTTCGACGGGACGACGGATCCGGCCGGGCCGGACCGCGGCGTGTGCCCATGGCCGATCCCGCTCCGTAGCCGCAAGTTCACTGGTCACGACTGCTGCTCCCTTTGCACCCCATGCTCTACAGTGCTGTAGAACTAAGAGCTGGTAAAGCAGGCGCCAAGGCGGGGGCGACGCGAACAGCGAACGGGGTTGAACCATGGACAGACCGCTCCGGCTACCTCAGCAGGACCGGGCCGACTTCGAGACGGTGCTCAGCAGGGCGCTCGCGGGGGCGGCGGTGCAGGCCGCGCTGCGCGCGAGGGGGGAGCAGGCGCACGGGGTCGAGCGGTTGCGGCGGTGTGCGCGGGACAACGCGGAGTACGTGCTGGCCGCCGCCGCGCCCGAGTACGAGCGGTACGCGGGGTTGCGGGCGGACGCCGACGCGGAGGCGCGGCTGCCGGTGGACGCGCCTGCGCCGGAGCGGGCCTCGGGGTGGCTGGGGGTGCTGGCGGTGATCGTGCCGCTCGTCTCCGGGGCCGCGGCCGGGATCTTCCTGCTGCTCGGCTACGCGCTCGGGCTGGCCGACGACTCGGAGGTGCTGGGCGGGGCGCTGGTCGGTGCCGGGTGGGTCGCGGCCGGGGTGGCGCTGGTGAGTGCGCTGGCGGGCGGGATCGGGCTGGCCGCCGCGGCCTCGCGCTCGCGGGCGGCCGAGGGCGGGGACGCCGGGGCCCCGGGCGAGTTGGCGCTCGCGCGGGACGCCTGGCGGACGGCGCTGGCGGAGCGCGGGATGGTGCCGTACCTGGTCGCCCAGGCGAACGCCGGGCGCGGCGGGGCCACCGCCGCGCCCGGGTCGCGGGTGTAGAAGCCGGATACGGGCAAGGAGACCTCAAGGAGCCTGCGGTTTCGCCTGGTTGCCTTCACCGGTACGAAGGCTCCTTGGATGATCCGGTCGGCTGTGCAGGGGTGGGCGCGGGCTGCTGTTCGACGAACTCCAGCAGGTTGCCGACCGGATCCTGGGTGTAGAAGCGGCGGTTCGGCGGCAGCGAGGTGTCCCACACGACCAGCGCGCCGGAGCTCTCCAGCCGGCTCGCGAAGGCGTCGATCTCGTCGACGACCAGGCCGGGGTGGGCCTTGGCGGTCGGCCGGAAGGCGTCCTCGATGCCCAGGTAGAGCCGGACGCGGCCACCGTCGGCGGCGAACCAGCACCCGCCGCGTGCGGCGAGCGAGGCCGGGCGGGGGAGCTCGGCCATCTGCAGGATGTCGCCGTAGAAGGCGCGCAGCATGGCCTCGCTGCCGGGTGGGGCGGCGAGTTGGACGTGGTCCAGGGCGGTGATCACCGAAGGGTTCCTCTCGTGGTGCGGTGCAGGGGGCGGGAGTTGGCGGGTGTGGTCGTCAACGGTGCTGGGACGGAGGCGGGTTGGCGCCGGGCCGATGCGGTCCCCGGCGCCGCTCGCGGACGGCGTCCACGAGGATCCGGACGGTCGGGACGGGCAGGTCCAGTCGGCGGGCGATCCACGGCGCGGTGTGACCGCCGAGGGCGAGCACCCAGGCCGCGTAGAGCTGGTTGAGCTGCGGCCCGTCCTCGGTGAGCAGCAGCGGGCGGACGGCCTCCATCGGGAAGCCCTCCAGGGCGCGGGTGCTGTAGACGGGGCCGTCCGGGCCCGGCGGAGGCAGCGGGAGCCTCCGCCGGGCCGCCAGGCGGCGGCCGACGAGCAGCACGCCGACGAGCAGCAGACCGGTGGCGGCGGACCCGATGAGGGCGGCGCCGATCACCGGCCGGTCCGGGTCCGAGGCCTCGTTCAGCGCGAGGCCTTCGAGGACGAGCAGCGTCAGGACGACGAGCAGCCCCGCCGCCTCGCCGCGCCGCGGGAGCAGCTTGCCGGGAGTCATCGGAAACCTCATCGTGGCCGTGGTGACGGTGAGTTGGCGAAATGGGTCAGGCCGCGGCGGCCAGCCGGGGGTCGTACTTGTAGCCGACCTGGCGGACGGTCGCGAGGGTGGGCCGGTGCCCGGGGCCGAGCTTGCGGCGTATCCGGGCGATGTGGGTGGAGATGGTGCGGGTGTCGCCGTTGTCGGGGCGGCCCCACACGCTCTCCATCAGCTGGCGGCGGCTGTGCACCCGCAGGGGGTTGGCGACCAGGTGGGCGAGCAGCTCGAACTCCATGAAGGTGAGGTCGACTTCGCGGCCGTTCACGGTGGCGACGCGCTGCTCGGGGTCGATCGCCAGCCCGTTCGGCGGGGTGTCGTCCCCGGCCTGCGGGCGGATGGCCCGGACGGTGGCGGCCCGGACGGAACCGGCCTGTGCGGGGACGCGCTCGGCGGGGGCGGCGGGAACGGCGGGGGCGGCCTTGGCCGCGGGGGCGCTCGCCGTCGTGACGGCGCGGAGGGCGGCCCGGTGGTCGGAGAAGATGACGTCGAGCCGGGGGTAGCGGACGGCCATGACGGGACTTCCTTCGGCGTGATTCTGCTGGTGGAGTGGGTGGCAGGGGCGGACGGGCGGTCAGCTCTCGGCGTGCCAGCGGGCGCACAGCCCTGCCGTCCCGTCGGCGGCGGTGACGGCCTCCCAGCGGGCCCGCAGGCGCATCGGCGGCCCGGCCGGGGCCTGCGAACCGATGGCCCGGAGCACGGTGTCGTCGATCGGGCCCGCGGTGATCGAGCCCGCGGCGATGGGGCCCGCGGCGATCCGGCCGAGGACGCCGGCGAGGGCGGCGCGCAGGCCGCGGGGCGGAACGGTCCGGGTGGTGGTGGGGTGGAAGAAAGCGGCGACGGACATGGCGACTCACCTCGGGTTCAACGGTCGGCGGGCGTGCGAGGGCATGCCCCGGCCGGGCGTGGCGTGGGGTTGGCGGGTTGACGCGCGGGCCCGCCTGGCGGCGTGCGACGGTGACCCCCTGCGGGCACGGCACCGCGACCCGGGGCGGCCGTCCGATGCGGGGCCGCGCGGGCACGGTGGTGTGCGCATGCGCTGACGAAACGTCAGAAGCACGGTGGGATAAGGGGGTTCAGCGTCTGCCGGAGGCGTGCTCGGGCATGCGGGAACGGGGCCGACTGTGGCCCGGACTACTACTACTGCTGTCCATGCGATCGCCTCCTTCCGGTCGGACGCACCACGGGCGGTGCGTTCATCGACTCGGCAGGAGCTCGCCAACCTGCCCCCCGGGCCGCCGGCTCACCCCAACTCGTCAGAGCTTTGGCACTTCACGGCGTAATCCCCGGCCGCAACGGGCACTGCGGGGAAGCCACTTGGGATCAACCCTTAGGTCGGGAAGATCTGTCCTGAACCTGGGCGTCTCTCGACGTCGTCGGGTCAGTGGCCTGTGTCCGTGAAGACGCCTCACCGAACGAGGTGCCTTTTCAAACACCCGAAAGCATAGCCCGGAACCGGGCGATCCTCGACACCTTTGTCGAACTTCTGACACGAACTCCCGGCGAACTCCCGGTACGAACGCCCTCCCCGGAGCGCATGACGTTCGGGTGCCATCCGATTACGGTGGGTGGGAGGCGCTGTGGATCCGGGACCGGTGGTCCACAGTGGTAGGGGAGGCCGGACCATGGGACTCACCAGTCACAAGCTGCTCGCGCTGACGGCGCTGTTCACCGTGGCCACGGTGCTCGGCACGCTGTGGGTGTGGCCGAAGTTGGCCGTCCGGAGCTGGCCGGCGATGTTCCTGCGGCTCGGCACGATCGTGCTCACGCAGCTGGCGCTGGTCGCCACGCTGGGGCTCGCGGTGAACGACTACTTCGTCTTCTACAGCAGCTGGTCCGACCTGCTGGGGCACGATCGCGGGGCGGCCGTGATCCAGGGCGCCGGAGCCACCCCGAGCGCTACGGGGACGAGCGGTGCGGGGGCGAGCGGTACGGGGACCAGCGGCGCCGGGACGACCGGCACCGGGCCCGCCCGCTCGCCCGCCGGGATCCAGGTGCTCGGCACGGCGGACATCACCGGCGCCCCGGCGGGCAGCCGCGACCCGGCGCAGATCGGGCGGCTCGACAAGGTCCGCATCCCCGGCGGGACGACCGGTCTGAGCACCGACGGTTACGTCTACCTGCCGCCGCAGTACTTCCAGCCGGGCGGCGAGCACCGGCAGTTCCCCGCGCTGCTCGTGATGACCGGCTTCCCCGGCGACGCCGCCAACCTCGTCACCAAGCTGCGCTACCCGGCGTACGAGCTCGACCTGCTGCGGAAGGGCGCGATGCGGCCGGCCGTGCTCGTGCTGATGCGCCCGTCGCCGTCGATGCCCCGGGACAGCGAGTGCGAGGACGTCCCGAACGGCCCGCAGGCGCAGTCGTACTACACGACGGACGTCCCGGCCGACCTGCGCGCCTCCTACCGGGTCCTGGACGGCACCGGGAGCCTCGGCGTGATCGGCGACTCGACGGGCGGCTACTGCGCGCTCAAGCTCGGCATGGTGCACCCGCAGACCTTCCCGGCCGTGGTCTCGCTCTCCGGCTACTTCAAGGCGGCGGACGACATCACGACCGGGGACCTCTTCGGCGGCAGCGCGCAGCGCCGCGACGAGGCCGACCTCACGTGGCGCCTCGCGCACCTGCCGATGCCGTCGCTGTCGGCGCTGCTCGCGGACAGCAAGGAGGACGGGAGCACGTACGCGGACTCGTCGGCCTTCGCGGCGGCGGCCCGTCCGCCGCTCACGGTGGCGCAGGCGACGGTGGACTCGGGCGGGCACAACTTCACGACCTGGACGCGGCTGCTTCCGCCCTCGCTCACATGGCTGAGCGACCACCTCAACGCCCCATCTCCGTAGGAACGTTGGCATGGCGCCGCCCCCGTCCGGGCGGATCGGACGGGGGCGGCGGAGGGGGGCTCGCCGGGCCGGCCCCAGCGGCCCTGGTCGTGGTGCCGCGGTGCCGCGGTCGGTGGCGTGGTGGCGTGATGCCGCGATGCCGCGATGATGCGGTGCCGCGGTCGGTGGCGTCAGCGGGCGAGGAGCGGGAGCGGGGCGCCCGTGCGGGCGGGGAGTTCGAGGCGGGTCAGGAGATCGGACGGGGACACCTCGACGACCCGGCAGCCGGCCCGGTGGCGGCAGTGGCGGGCCACCGACGCGTGGCGCAGCCGGTCGAGCCGGCGGCGGGTGGCGGCGCCGATCACGAGGACGTCGTCCGGGCCGGTGACGGCGCCGACCAGGGCGGGCCCCGGTTCGGAGTTGACCACCACGGGGTGGACGACCAGGCCGGACGGGTACCCGCCGTAGGCCTGTTCGAAGGCGATGTCGAGGCGCCGGCGGGCGGCGTGCTCCAGTTCGGACAGTGGTCGCAGCCCGTCCCGGTCGTGCGCGGTCCAGGCGGCGACCGGCACGAGGGTGGCTCCGTGCCGCGCCGCTTCGCCGACGGCGTGGTAGAGAGCGGCGAGACTGCTCAGTGATCCGCTCAGGCCGACGATCACTCGGGTGGTCCCGGTCATGGCCGTTCGCCTCCGTGTGCCAGTTTGTCTTCGTGTGGGTGCGTGTCTTCGGTTCCGTCATGTCCAGTGAACCCCGGAACCACCCCGTCCGCGTCGCCGCTGACGCTGCCATGACGCGTGTCGCCCGCATCTTGACGGCCCCCTGACAGCCGTGCGTACTAGTAGCACCGGTGCCGGTACCGCTACTCGCACCGGCGGCGGTCAGCCCAGCCCCGGGACGAACTCGATCAGCAGGTCGATCGCCTTGATGCCGAGGAACGGCAGGACCAGCCCGCCCAGCCCGTACACCCGCAGGTTGCGCCGGAGCAGGTCGGTCGCGGAGGCGGGCTGGTAGCGGACGCCGCGCAGGGCGAGCGGGATGAGCGCGACGATGATCAGCGCGTTGAAGATGATCGCGGAGGCGATCGCGGACTGCGGGCTGTGCAGCCCCATGATGTTGAGGTGGTGCAGCCCGGGGTAGGCGTTCGCGAACATCGCGGGGATGATCGCGAAGAACTTGGCGACGTCGTTGGTGATCGAGAAGGTGGTCAACGCGCCCCGGGTGATGAGGAGTTGCTTGCCGACCCGGATGATGTCGATGAGCTTGGCCGGGTTGGAGTCGAGGTCGACCATGTTGCCCGCCTCCTTCGCCGCCGGGGTGCCGGAGTTCATGGCGACGCCGACGTCGGCCTGGGCGAGGGCGGGGGCGTCGTTGGTGCCGTCGCCGGTCATCGCGACCATGTTCCCGGCGGCCTGCTCCTGGCGCAGGTAGGCGAGCTTGTCCTCGGGCGTGGCCTCGGCGAGGAAGTCGTCGACCCCGGCCTCCTCGGCGATGGCCTTGGCGGTGAGCGGGTTGTCGCCGGTGACCATGACCGTGCGGATGCCCATCCGCCGCAGCTCGGCGAAGCGTTCGGCGATGCCCTCCTTGACGACGTCCTTGAGCTCGACGACGCCGAGCGCGCGGGCGCCGTGCCGGTCGTGCACGGCGACGAGCAGCGGGGTGCCGCCGTCCCCGGCGATCCGGTCGACGAGCGGTTTGGCCGCCATCGGCAGCCGGCCGCCGGACTGCACGACCCACTGGGCGACGGCGTTCGCGGCGCCCTTGCGGATGAGGCAGGCGGTCCCGTCGGGCCAGCTCAGGTCGACGCCGCTCATCCGGCTGTGCGCGGTGAACGGGACGGGCCGCTGTTCGCCGAGCTCGCCGGGCGCCCTTGGCGGCACCCAGTACTGACGAATCGTCAGTTCGACGAGTGAGCGCCCCTCCGGCGTCTCGTCCGCGACGGACGCCAACTGTGCCGCCTCGGCGAGCTGTTCGGTCGTCGCGCCGGGCAGCGGGTGCAGGGCGACGGCCCGCCGGTTGCCGTAGGTGATGGTGCCGGTCTTGTCGAGCAGCAGCACGTCGACGTCCCCGGCGGCCTCGACGGCCCGGCCGGAGAGGGCGACGACGTTGCGCTGGACGAGCCGGTCCATCCCGGCGATGCCGATCGCGGAGAGCAGCGCGCCGATGGTCGTCGGGATGAGCGCGACCATCAGGGCACACAGCACGACGGTGGTCTGCGGGGCGTGCGCGTAGATGGCCATCGGCTGGAGGGAGACGACGGAGAGGATGAAGATGATGGTGAGCGACGCGAGCAGGATGTTGAGCGCGATCTCGTTCGGCGTCTTCTGTCGGTTGGCCCCCTCGACCAGGCTGATCATCCGGTCGATGAAGCTCTGCCCGGGCCGGGAGGTGATCCGGACGACCAAGTGGTCCGAGAGCACTCTGGTGCCGCCGGTGACGCTGGTGCGGTCGCCGCCGGACTCGCGGATGACGGGGGCGGACTCGCCGGTGATCGCGGACTCGTCGACGCTGGCGACGCCCTCGACCACCTCGCCGTCCTGCGGGATCACCTCGCCGGCCGACACGAGCACGATGTCGTGCAGCATCAACTCGTTGGCGGGGATGACCTCGTGACGGTGGTCAGGGATGCCGACCCGCCAGTGCAGCAGCCGTCGGGCGGTGGTGCCGGCCTGCGCGCGGCGCAGCGAGTCGGCCTGCGCCTTGCCGCGCGCCTCGGCGACGGCCTCGGCGAGGTTGGCGAACAGCACGGTGAGCCAGAGCCAGAAGCCGATGAGCCACGCGAACACGCTGGGGCGGGCGACGGCGGTGAGCGTGGTGAGGGCCGAGCCGGTCTCGACGACGAGCATGACCGGGTTGCGGACCATCGTGCGCGGGTGCAGCTTGCGGACGGCGGCGGGCAGGGCCTCGGCGAGCTGCTGCCGGGTGATGAGGCGACGGCGTCCGTTGGCGGGGCCGCTGGGCCGATGACTGGGGTGCTGCGGTTGCTGCGGTTGCTGCGGGTGGGGCGCGTGCTGCGGGTGGTCGGTGGTGTCCGTGAGGGCCGTACGGCGCATCGTCTCGGGGACCTTCCGGGCTGCCCCTTGCGGTGGGGCGGCGGGTTCGGTGGCGACGGGAACGGCGGACAGCCCACCACCGGATTCCTGTGCGCCATGCCGGTCTTGACGCGGGCTTGGCGGCGGAACGGCCTTCTTTGACAGTTCCCTGACACCATGATCGACCCAGCCTCCGACCTGCGCGAACACCCGTTCGGGGGGCTGGGGTCGGGGGGAATGTCAGGAAGTCGTCAAGGTGGGCCCCGTTCGCGTAGGTCACGCGTCAAGGGCGGGTGCGGTCGGTGTGCGATGGGTTTGCACTGGAACCGGGGGCCGCGGACGACGGCCCTCCACGACCTTCCCTGGGAGTCTTCGATGACCACCGCCACCGCCCTGATCGACGTCGACGAGCCGCTTGAACGCACGATCCGCCTCGTGCCCGTCGCCGAGCGCCCCGAGCCCGCGCCCGCCGCCCCGGCCCCTTCCGAGGTCGACCGCAGCCGTACCCGCCCGGCGCACTGCCGGTACGCGATGCACTTCGAGGACTGACCGCCACCCGCTCGACGTTCCGTAGGAGCCGCAATGACCCAGCTCACCGCCCCTCCCTCCGTGACCTCCACCTCCGCCGACGCGCTCGGCGGCCCCTGGCCCGCGTCGGCGCGGACGGGGCCCGGCGGGGAGGTGCTGGTCGGCGGAGTCGGGCTGGCGGAGGCCGCCGAACGGTTCGGCACGCCGCTGTACGTCCTCGACGAGGCCGAGGTGCGGGGGCGCGCCCGCGCGTACCGCCGGGCGCTGCCGCACGCGGACGTGCTGTACGCGGGCAAGGCGTTCCTGTGCAGCGCGATGGCGGACTGGGTCGCGGAGGAGGGACTGGGCCTGGACGTCTGTTCGTCGGGTGAACTGTGGCTGGCCTCGTCCGCCGGGTTCCCGGCGCAGCGGATCCTGCTGCACGGCAACGCGAAGTCCCCGGAGGACCTGAGGCTGGCGCGGCGGTTGCGCGTCGGCCGGATCGTCATCGACGGGCCGGCGGAGATCGCTCGGCTCGCGGCGCTGGTGGCGGCGGACACGCCGCAGAAGGTGCTGGTCCGGGTCGTCCCGGGGATCGCGGCCGGGCACCACGCGGCCGTGCGGACGGGCGTGGGCGGCCAGAAGTTCGGCTTCCCGATCGAGGGCGGCGACGCGGCCGATGCCATTGCCCGGGTGCTCGACCAGCCGGGGCTGGAACTGGTCGGCCTGCACTGCCACTTGGGCTCGCAGATCACCGAGATCGAGCCGTTCCTCCAGTCCGTGGACACGCTCGTACGGCTGCTCGCCGACGTGCGCGACCGGCACGGCGTCGAGCTGCCCGAGCTCGACCTCGGCGGTGGCCACGGCATCCGGTACCTGCCGGGCGACGAGGAGCTGGACGTCGCCGAGTTCGCGGTGCGGGTGACGGACCGGCTGGCGGTGCGCTGCGCCGAGGCGGGCCTGGAGGTGCCGCGCCTGATCGTCGAACCCGGCCGGGCGATCGCCGGCCCGGCGGCGGTGGCGGTGTACCGGGTGCTGTCCGTGAAGCACGCGGCGGACGGGCGGACGTTCGCGGCGGTGGACGGCGGCATGAGCGACAACCCGCGGCCGGTGCTGTACGGGTCGGAGTACACCGTGCGGATGGTGGGCCGCCGTACGGACGCGGGGACGGCGCGGGTCGACGTGGTCGGGCGGCACTGCGAGGCCGGGGACGTGCTCGTGCGCGACGCGCTGTTGCCGGCCGACCTGCGGCCGGGTGACCTGCTGGCCGTGCCGGCAGCGGGGGCGTACCAGCTGTCGATGGCCAGCGGCTACAACATGGTGGGTCGTCCGCCGGTGGCCGCCGTGAAGGATGGCAGGGCACGGCTGCTGATCCGGAGGGAGACGGTCGAGGACTTCCGCCTTCGGGAAGTCGGCCGCTAAGCGCGCACCCGTTCGAGTGGTTTGACGTGTCTCCGCCCGTAGGAGCCGCCTGCCGGAGTCCAGACTGTCGCGACGTGCCACGGCGGTGCGTCGTGACGGAGGGAGTTCAAGATGGCCGGCTGGAGCTATGTGGACAGAGGTTTGCCGACGGACGCGCTACAGATCAAGTCCATGACCGTCACCCCGGATCCGCCGAAGCCGGGAAGCCCCGTCACACTCCGGATCGACGCGGCTGCGACGAGGGCGATCGAGGACGGCGCGTACTTCGACCTCGTGGTCAAGCTCGGGCTGATCAAGCTGATCGAGCGCAAGTACGACCTCTTTGCGGAGCTTCGCGGCGGCGGTGCCGAGGGCCTGGAGCTGAGCTGCGACACCAGCGACGGAAAGCGCCCCATGCCGAAGGGGGACGCGGTCCTGACAGCGGTCATCGGCCTCCCGAGGGAGGTTCCGAGGGCGAAGTTCAAGCTCCAGGTCCGCGCCTACATGGTCGATGACGACGATCTGGCAGCCGTGGACTTCGACGTCGACCTCTCGCGCTAACCGCACCTGCGAACGTCGTCGTGCCCCCGCCGCCGGGCCGGCGGGGGGGGGCGCGGCGTGTGGGGGGGGGTGGGGGTGGCGGGGTTTAGTGGGGTGGTGTGGTGGGGGGTTTT
>NZ_JBHVPD010000073.1:5631-26786 GCF_042887525.1 Kitasatospora sp. NPDC057936 | reverse complement strand
GTGGGGGCACGACGCTTGCGCGAGAAGTCGGCGTGGCCGACTTCTCGTGCGAGTGAGCTGCACGTTTATCGGCTGACTACGAGGACGACTTCCGCATGACCACGTCAGCTGACACGCTGTCGGCGTCACTCCGGGATCCGTGGCTCCGGTCTTCAGGGGCGGTGGCCGGCTTGCGAGTTGGGCGGGCAGGGCGAAGGAGGATCCCCCGGGAGAAGGGAAGTCTCCGTGTCAAAGCGCGTTCTTGCACTCGTCAGCGTGCTGGTGGGTGTGATCCTCGCATGCACGACCGTCGGGGCCGGTACGGCCTCGGCCGCCTCCGGCGACTGGACCGCACAGGCTCCGGTCGGCGGCGGCTCGAATGCCGGACCGACGATGGCGTCCTTCAACAACCGCCTGTACGTGGCCTGGAAGGGTGCGGGCGACGACCCGCGGATGTTCTACGCCTCCAGCTGGGACGGGGTGCACTGGACGGACCAGGTTGGGGTCGGGGGCGGTACGAGCACCAGCCCGACCCTCGCCGCCTTCAACGGGCGGCTCTACCTGGCGTGGAAGGGGGCGGGGAGCGACCAGCGGATGTTCTACGCCTCCAGCCCGGACGGCGTGAACTGGACGGACCAGACCGGTGTGGGAGGCGGCTCGAACTCCGCTCCCGTGCTGGCGACCTACAACGGCCGGCTGGTCCTGGCCTGGAAGGGTGCAGGTGACGATCCGAGGCTCTTCTTCAGCGTGAGCTGGGACGGCCGGTCCTGGTCGGAGCAGCGGGAGGTGGATGGGGGAGGTGCCACCAGCACCGGCCCCGCGCTGGCCGAGTTCGCAGGAAAGCTGTACTTGGCGTGGAAGGGCGCCAATGACGAGCACGTCTACTACGCGACGACCGGCGACGGCTACAACTGGACGCAGCGGGGCTGGGTCCAGGGCGTGGGCGGGACCAGCCAGTCGCCGACGCTGGCGACATTCAACAACGCGATCTTCATCGCCTGGAAGGGTGCGGGGGAGGATCCGCGGATGTTCTACACCGCGAGCAACAACGGCCAGAACTTCGGCGACCAGCGCCAGTTGGGCGGAGGTACCAGCAACGGGCCGGCGCTGGCCGCGTTCGGCAACTGCGGCTGCCTGTTCCTGGCCTGGAAGGGCGCGGGGATGGATCAGCGCATGTTCTATTCGTACAGCCCTGATGCACAGGCGTGAGTGGATCGTTCGTGCGTGGGAAGTCGGCGAGGCCGACTTCCCACGCACGCGTGGTCAGGCGGTGGGGAGTTCGCCGATCTTGATGGCTGTGACGAATGCCGCCCACGCGGAGGCGGGGAAGACGAGCGCCGGGCCGCTGGGGTCCTTGGAGTCCCGGACGGCCATGTCGCCAGTGGTGGCGTGGCCCGTCTCCACGCACTCGTTCGCCTGCGCGCTGTAGCTGCTCTTGTACCAGCCCCGAGCAGAGATTGCCGGCATGGTCATATGCCCACCCTCTTGTCTGACTTCGTACCATCGATGGCAGCGCGTGTTGCGTCGTCGGCGGCAGCGAGGGCGCGGGGGGGGGGAGGCGGGCGGGCCACGACCCCCACCCCCAAAACAGGAAAGACAAAAAACGCCCCGGAACCGCCGGCCCCAAAAACATGGACCAGTGGGGCGGGCCAGAAAGATAGGGGCCCGGCGGGGAGTGTGGGGTGGGGGGGGCCTGGGCGGGGGGGGGGTATGGCGGCCGGGCCTACTCCCCCCGCAACCCGGTTACGTGATCGGAAGATCGCCGGCCTTCACGGCGGCGACGAATGCTGTCCATGCGCTGGCCGGGAAGACTAGTGCGGGGCCCTGCGGATCTTTGGAATCCCGTACGGGAACGGTGCCATCGTCGAGGATGGCGACCTCAACGCATGCAGATTGTCCGTTGCTGCGGCTGGACTTGAACCACGCCGCTATTGTCAGGTCAACCGTGTCCATAACTTCCTGCCACTTCCGAGATCAGCTGCCTTGACGCCTGTTCGCTGAGTGCCGTCTCCCAGATGTTCTTGAACGCAGCGTCGTAGCGTTCCACTTCGCCGGGCTTGTCCAGGTACAGGTCGCCGGTGTAGCCGTCCGCATAGACGGTCGGTGGCTCGGTTTCGGAGCCGTCGCCGTTCAGCGGGAAGCGCAGAATCCCGAACGGGCCTGACATGACGCCCAGGTGTAGACCCGCGCTGAACGGGACTACCTTGATGGTGACGTTGGCCAGCTCGCCCACTTCGAGGAGGTGGGCGAGCTGGCCGGCCATGGTTTGGGATCCGCCCACGGGGCGGCGCAGCACTGCCTCGTTGAGCGCTACGTCGAACACAGGCGGATCCGTGACCCTGGTGAGGAGGACCTGACGCGTCGAGCGGAGGTGGACTCGCCGCTCGATCTCGTCATCGTCCTCGTGCGGGTTGTCCGCCCGCATGATCGTGCGCGAGTAGCCTTCGGTCTGTAGAAGGCCGGGTACCAACTCGCTTTCGTACCAAGCGATCCTCGATGCGGCTTCTTCCAGCCCGATGAAGAGATCGAAGCCTTCCGGGATCACGTCCCCGTAGGAGTGCCACCAGCCCCGAGCCTTGGTCTCCTTCGCGAGCCCCATCAGAGCCTCGGTGAGTTCGGCGGGCGCTCCGTAGACCTTGCACATCGCCTCGACGTCGAGGCTGCGCAGCGAGGTCTGGCCGGTCTCGATGCGCCACATCTTCGCCTCCGACCACTCCAGCGTGCGAGCCGCTGCCCGCACTGTGAGTCGCGATCGGTTGCGCAGATCGCGCAGGTATCGACCAAGTTGCCTGCGCGGCACCGTTGATCCAGTCGGCCCTTCCGCCATGGCCCTACCCCTTCCTGGCTTCCAGTATGAAGCACCGTCAGCGCTCGAAATGAAAGCACCCGTGTGCCCGCTTCGCAATGAGCGTCAACAGACCGAGTCATCGACTTTGAAGTACTCAAAATGAAGTCTTGCAGATTGCGGAGTGTGCGGAGCAGACTACGAGGAGTAGTCCGATTGCTCGCCTGCGGCGATCTTGATGGATGGCCACCCGGGCATCCCCGTGCCTCTTCTGGGCCGTTGCCGCCGCGGCGAGCCTCACTTCCAGGAGGCCCTGCCATGCCCGGAATGCTGGAGAAGCCGCCCGCCCCCGCCGCCGACTGCTCCTACTGGCTGCCGAGGCACCGCAAGTCCGTCGCCGCGGCCAGAAAGCTGCTCCGCGGCTTCCTCGCCGCCCAACCCTCCGGCGAACTCTTCGTCGAAACCGGCGAGTTGATGCTCAGCGAGCTCGTCACCAACGCCGTGCTCCACGCCATGACCCCGCCCGGACGCCTCCTCTACGTCCACTTCTCCCTCCACCCCGACGCCCTCCGCATCGAGGTGCACGACGCCGGCGCGGGGCGTCCGTACGCGCGCCCCGCGACCGCCGAGGACGAAGCCGGGCGCGGGCTCTGGCTCGTCTCACAGCTCGCCTCCCGCTGGGGGTGCTGCCCGCGTGCGGGCGGCGTCGGCAAGGCGATCTGGGCCACGATCGGGGGCACCAAGTGAAAGCCGAACTCCCCTTCGCCGTAAGCGTCGAGATCAAGGGCGTCACCAAGGCCGCCACCTTCTCCCGCCTCCCCGACGCCCTCGAAGCCGTCCGCACCGCCGTCTCCCACCTCCCGCTCGACGAGGACCAGGCCGACTTCCTCGCCGACCTCTTCTCGCCCCGGTCCGCCGACCGCATCGCCCGCCAGCTGCTCGGAGTCGGCGCCATGCGCGTGATCGCGTTCGTGGGCATCGCGCCCCACCCGATCTACCTCTGCCCGGCCCCCGATTGACCGAGGGCGTGCGCGAGAAGTCGGCCCATCCGACTTCTCGCGCAGCCATCCCGTCGCCTGGTAACGGAACGGTTGCGGGCGTACCTGGGGGTTGACGGCGTACGGCAGGTGGCGTTTGCTGTGTGGCGCTCGTTCGGGACTGTTTGGTTCTGGTCTGTTTTGTGGATTTGAACGTTCAAAAACGGGAGGCGATGCAATGTCACACCTTTCACGTCGCGAGCTCCTCCGCGCCTCCGGGGCCGGTCTGCTGGCCCTGGCGGCCGGGGGAGCGCTGGCGGCCTGCGGGGACTCCGGATCGGCGGGAGCCGCAGGCGGGGACGCCGAAACCGGCACGGTCACCGTGTGGTCGTGGGCCACGGCCGCTGCCGCGCTGCGCGGGGTCGTCCCGGCGTTCGAGCGGGACAACCCCGGCATCAAGGTCGACGTCCAGGACATCGGGAACCCGGCGATCTGGGACAAGATCACCGTCGGGCTCGCCGCGGGCGGGCAGGGGCTCGGGGACGTCCTCCACATCGGTTGCGACTACCTGCCCGGCTACCTGGACAAGTTCCCCGGCGGCCTCGCCGACCTCTCCTCCTTCGGCGCCGACGCCCACAAGGACGAGTTCGCCAAGGGCCTGTGGCCGGTCGTCACCGGCAAGGACGGCCACGCCTACGCGCTGCCCTGGGAGGTCAACCCGCTCGGGTTCTTCTACCGCGAGGACTACTTCGGCAAGGCCGGCATCGACCCGACCGCCCTCGCCACCTGGGACGACCTGATCGCCGTGGCGGAGAAGTTCAAGGCCGCCAACCCCGGCATCTCCCTCATCGGCATCAACAAGGCCGCCAACCCCGACCCCGACCTGGACTTCGTGCAGTCGCTGATGCAGCTCCAGGGCGCGTTCTACTTCGACCTCCAGGGGCGGATCACGCTCGGCGCGCCCGAGGCCGTCCGCGCGATGGACGTCCTGAAGCGGCTGGACGGCGCCGGGCTGGTCGCCGATGCCCCCGGCGAGCAGGGCTGGGCCACCCTGATGAAGGCCGGCAAGCTCGCCGTCGCCCCCATGCCCGCCTGGGCGGCGCACTACCTGGAGGCCAAGTTCGGCGACCAGAGCGGACACTGGCGCCTCGCCAAGCCCCCGGCCGTCACCGCCGGAGGCAAGCGGACCGCGCTCGTGAACTCCACCCACCTCGCCGTCGCCGGTTCCAGCCCGCGCCGCCGCGCCGCCTGGAAGTTCGTCGAGTACGCGCTCACCCGCCCGGCCTCCGTGAACAGCATGTTCACCGCCGGCGGCGTCTTCCCCGCGCTCACCGCGGCCTACACCGACCCGATGTACGGCGCGCCGAGCGCCTACTACGGCGGCCAGCCCGTGCTGCGGACCTTCGCCGACCTGGCCGTCGACGGCGGCGACCCGACCAACTACTCCGGGGACTACGCCCGCGCCCTCAAGCTGGCCGGCGACGCCCAGACGAAGGTGTTCCTGAAGGGCGGCGACCCGGCCGCCGTCCTCCAGGACGCCGCCAAGCAGCTGGCCCAGCAGACCGGGCGCAGCATCGCATGACGACGACCGTCCAACCGTCCCTCGCGCGTGCCCGGCGCCGCCGCACCGCCGTGCCGTACCTGCTCCTCGCCCCCGCCCTGGTCACCTTCGGCGTGTTCAAGGCGTACCCCGTCGTCGACTCGCTGCTCCTCTCCTTCACCGCCGGCTCCGGCACCGCCGCCCGCTCCGCAGGACTCGCCAACTACCGTCGCCTGCTGGACGATCCGCTGTTCTGGACGGCCCTGCGCAACACCGCCGAGATCCTCGTCGTGCAGGTCCCGGTGATGCTCGGGCTGGCCCTGCTGATGGCCGTCGGCATCAACTCGGCGCTGGTGCGCTGGCGGGCGGTGTGGCGGCTGGGCGTCTTCATGCCGGCCGTGACCGGCCTGGTCGCCACCGGCGTGATCTTCGCTTTTCTGCTCGACTCCGACCACGGCGCCGTCAACTGGCTGCTGGACGCGATCGGCCTGCCGGTCGTCGACTGGTTCGGCGACCCGTTCTGGGCGCGGATGGCCGTCGTCCTGGTGCTGACCTGGCACTACACGGGCTACAACGCCGTCATCTACCTGGCCGGCCTCCAGGGCGTCCCGAAGGAGCTGTACGAGGCCGCGATGGTCGACGGGGCGGGCCCGGTGCGGCGGTTCACGGCGGTCACGGTGCCCGCGCTTCGCCCGGTGCTGCTGTTCACGGTCGTGCTGTCCACCATCGGCACGCTCCAACTCTTCGACGAGCCCTACGTGTTGACCGGCGGCGGCCCGGACAACGCGACGCTGACCGTCTCCATGTACCTGTACCAGAACGGCTTCCGGTACTTCGACTTCGGCTACGCGTCCGCCATCGCCTACGCGCTGACCCTGCTGGTGTCGGTGCTCGGCGCGGTCCAGATGCGGCTGATGGGGGAGCGGGAGAAATGAAGCCGATCACGAAACTGCGCGGCTGGCCGCTGACCTTCCTCCTCGCGGGCCTCACCGGCCTTTCCGTGGGCCCGTTCTACTGGCTGGTGATCGCCATCACCCGCAAGGACACGGACATCTTCGACTGGCCGCCCAAGCTGCTGCCCGGCGGCCACCTCGGCGACAACCTCGACCACCTGCAGCGCAGGATCGGTCTGCTCCGGGTGATCGGAAACTCGCTGCTGGTGGCCGGGGTCCAGACCGTCGGAGCCCTGGTGGTCGCGCTGCTGGCCGGCTACGCCTTCGCCAAGTTCCGCTTCCGGGGCCGGAGTCTGCTGTTCGGGCTGCTGCTCTCCACCCTCGTGGTGCCCGAACAGGTCATGCTGGTACCGCTGTTCAAGATGATGATGAGCTTCGGTCTGCTCGACACCTACCAGGCGCTCATCCTGCCCGGCCTGTGCGTGCCGTTCGCGATCTTCCTGATGCGGCAGTCCCTCGCCGGACTGCCGGACGAACTCCTGGACGCCGCACGGGTGGACGGCGCGGGCGAGTTCCGGGTGCTGTGGAGCGTCGTCGTGCCGGTCATGCGGCCGGTGCTGGCGGCACTCGCGATCTTCCTCTTCCTGGGCTCCTGGAACCAGTTCGTGTGGCCGCTGGTCGCGCTGCGCAGCCCCGCCATGCACACCCTGCCGGTGGCCATCGCCACCCTGTACGGCAACAAGAGCACGACCGACTACGGCGCGATCCTCACCGGCACCGCGCTGTCCACCCTGCCGATGATGGTCCTCTTCCTGGTCCTGCAACGGCAGTTCATCTCCGGCCTGCTGGCCGGTGCGACGAAGGGCTGAACCCGTGACCGACATCTGGGAGCCGCACGCCCCCGCCGCCCCTTCCGCCACCGGCGGCCTGCGCCCGCTGTACGCCGAGGGCCTCGACCTGCGGGTGAGCGGCGCCGGGACGGCCCGCGCGGTCGCCGACGGGGTGGTCGAGGTGACCGTCGAGGCGACACCGGTGGCCGATGGCGACGTCCGCATCGAGTGGCGGGTGCCGTGCGTGGACGCCACCGCCCTCTGGACGCCCGAACCGCGCGGCACCGGCTGGCTGCCCGCCGCCTGGAGCGCCCCGCGCCGCACCGGGATCGCCGCCGGCGCCCCGATCGCCGCCCTCGTCGGCACCGGCGACGTCGCGATCTGCGCCTTCGCCGCCGAGCGGCCCGACGTGCTGGCCGGCGCGGGAGTCGTCGAGGAGACCGGCGAGTTCCGCTTCTGGGCGCAGGCCCCCGGCCGCCTCACCGTGCGGATCGACACCTCGCGCCGCCACTTCGCCCGCTGCCTGGCCGGCCTCGCCGAGTGGTGGGGCACCGCACACCGGGCGGACGTGCCCGAAGCCGCCCGCCGCCCCGCCTACTCCACCTGGTACGCGATGCACCAGGACATCGAGCCGAAGGCCGTCGAGGCCCAGGCCGCGCTCGGCAAGGAGCTGGGCCTGGACGTGATCATCGTCGACGACGGCTGGATGACCGCCGACCGCACGCGCGGCTACGGGCACTGCGGCGACTGGGAGCCGGTCTCGCTGCCGGACACCGCCGCCCACGTGCGGCGCGTCCACGAGCTCGGCGTGCAGTACATGCTCTGGTACGCGCTGCCGTTCATCGGCAAGAACAGCGCCGCGTTCGAGCGCATCGGCCGGTACGCGCTCGCGGACGCCGGGCCCATGGGAGCCGTCGTGGCGGACCCCCGCTACCCGGAGGTCCGCGAGTTCCTGGTCGGCCGGCTCGCGCGGGCCGTCGAGGAATGGGGCATGGACGGCCTCAAGGTCGACTTCGTCGACTGGTTCGCGCGGGCGGACGCGCCCGAACCCGGTCCCGGGGCCGACTGCGCGAGCGTCGACGAGGGCGTCGAACGGCTGCTCGCCGAGCTGCGCCGGCGGATCACGGCCGCCCACCCGGACGCGATGATCGAGCACCGCCAGCCCTACGTCAGCCCGGCCCTGTGGCCGTACGTCACCATGATCCGGGCCACCGACTGCCCGCTCAGCCCCCAGGAGAACCGGCAGCGGACGATCGACGTGCGGCTCGCCGCCGGGCCCGTCCCGGTCCACGCCGACATGCTGACCTGGCACCCGGTCGAGCCGCCCGAGCAGATCGCCTGCCACCTGATCAACGTCCTGTTCGCGGTGCCGCAGGTGTCCGTCGACCTCGCCGCGCTGCGCCCGGAGCAGCGCGAGGCCCTGGCCTTCTGGCTCGGCGTCTTCCGCGCCCACGCCGACACCCTGCAACTCGGCGAACTGCGCCCGGCCCGGCCCGACCTCGGCTACCCGATGGTCACCGCCACCGGCCCGGACACCGTCGCCGTCGCCCGCTACGCGGCGCTGCCGGTGGACGCGGGCGGCGACCGGTGGCGCACCCTGCTGGTGGCCAACGCCGACGCCGACCCGGACGTGCGGCTGACGGGCGGCAGCGGGACGGCGGAGGCGGTCGTGCAGGACGCGCGGGGGCGCGTCGTCCGGCAGGGCGAGGTGGAGCTCGGCCGGGACGGCGCCGTCGTCGCGGTGCCGCGCGGCGGGTTGCTGACTCTGCGGCGTGCGTGAGCGTCGCGACGAGGTCGGCCCGGTGGTGGCGGCCGGTCGCCCGGCTGGGCGGGGTGGAGCTCGGTCTGGTCGGCGGTGTTGCGGTGTCGCGAGGGCGGCGCTCACGCTTGCAGCGTGCGTGCGTGCGTGCGTGCGGCGGCGTGCCGTCCGGCTGGTTGGGGCGGGGCAACGACGGTGCCGTACGTGAGCGCAGCGCCGGCGTCGAACGGTAGGTGCGATTGCCCGGGCGAGCGGTTGGTCGACGGGGCTGCGGCATCGCGCGGCCGGCTGCTCGCCCTGCAGCGTCCGTGCAGCGCCGGTGCCGATCTCGGCGGTGTGGTTGGCCGGCGGAGGCGATCGTCGAGGCTGCGCGAGGGCGCGTCGTCCGGCGGGGTGGGTGGAGCTCGGCCCGGGGCGGCACCGTCGTGGGACTGTCGCGCGGCGGGCGGCTGACCCCATGCTGCATGTGACGGTCGTGACCACGCCGGCCCGGCGGTCGCGGCAGTTCGCCGTGCGCGGGGCGCGTCGTCCGGCGGGGTGGGGAGGGCGCCCTTCGACGTCGATCCGAAGGCGGGTGTCGACGGCAGCCGGTCGGCGGTGGCCACCGTTCAGGACACGTTCGGGCGACCGGCGGGGTGGGGTGGGGCGTGGTCGGGTCGGTGGTGCTGCTCGGTGGGCGGGTGGCGCCGTGGCCTACGTGACCTCGTGACGACGCCCTTGCAGCGTGCGTCCGTGCGGCGGCGTGCCGTCCGGCCTGGTTGGGGCGGGGCAACGACGGTGCCGTGCGCGAGTGCGGCGCCGATGCCGAATGGGAGGTGTGGTTGGCCCGTGGCGCATGGCCGGTCGGCGGTGGTGCGGTGTCGCGTGGCCGGCTGCGCACCTTGCGGCGTGCGCGAATGTCGTGCCGATGCCGATCCGGTGGTGCGGTCGTTCGGTGGGGGTGATCGTCGTGGCTGCGGGAGGGCGTATCGTCCGGCGGGGTGGGGAGGACCCCGCCGGGGTGGCGTCGTCGAGGTGTCGCGCGGCGGGCTGCCGACCCTGCGCCGCACGTGACCGCACCGATGACCCGACCGAGCACGCCGGAGGAAGCCATGCCCGAGGGAGCACGCCGACCGCGCCGCGCTGTCACGACGCCCGACGAGGCCGTGCGCGGGGCCGGAGTGCGCCGTCCGCGTCGCGGGGCCACCACCATCGAGGAGGTCGCCCGCGCGGCCGGCGTGTCCCGGCAGACGGTGTCCAACGCGCTCAACGCCCCGCACCGGGTGCGCCCGGACACCCTGGAGCGGGTGACCGCCGCGATCCGCGAACTCGGCTACCAGCCGGACCAGTCGGCCCGCTCGCTGCGCAGCGGCGCCCGGCGCACCATCGGCTACCTCTCGCCGGTGGACGACCCGTTCGACCCCAACCCGCTGATGGCCGGCTTCCTGGAGGCGCTGGTCGACGCGGCCGGGGCGCAGGGCCTGCGGGTGCTGCTGTTCCGCCCGGCACCGGGCAGTGGGGGCACCCGGGATACGTCGGGCGCGGAGGACGGGACGGATGCCGGCGACGCGTCGGGCGCCGGCGACGCGCTCGCGGCCATCGACGAGCTGGTGGCGGCCCGCCAGGTGGACGGGCTCGTGCTCGCGGACGTGCTGCGCGACGACCCGCGGATCGGCCACGTCGCCCGGGCCGGCGTCCCGTTCACGACCTTCGGGCGGACAGGACCGGGGGAGCCGCAGCACTGGGTGGACATCGGCAACGGCCCGGCGATGGCGGCCGTCGTGCGGCACCTCGCCGAGCGCGGGCACCGGCGCCTCGGGTACGTGGGAGGCCCGGAGGACCTGCCGTGGATGGCGGAACGCCGCGCGGGCTTCCTCGCCGAGGCGCGGCGGCTCGGCCTGACGGCGGAGGTGGCGGCCGGGCCGGACGTCGCCGCCGTGCGCGGGCTCCTGCGCCGCCCGGACCGGCCGACGGCCGTCGCGGCGGCGAGCGACCTGCTCGCGCTGGACGTCTACGAGGCCGTCCGCGCCGAGGGGTTGACGGTCGGACGGGAGGTGGCGGTCACGGGTTTCCACGACACGCCGCTCTGCCGTCACCTGCACCCCGCCCTGACGTCGGTCCGGCTGCCGCTGCGGGCGATCGCCGCCGCGCTGGTCGAGCGGCTGCTCGGCCAGGTGCGGGGGGAACGGGTGCCCGGCGCGGGGCTGGAGCTGGCCACCGAGCTGGTGGTGCGGGCGAGTTCGGGGGGTAGAGCGCCGCAATGACGGGTCGAGCGCCGCGATGACCGGCCGGGCCGCTTCAGCGGTGGCGGCGGTAGTAGGAGACGGTCACGGCGGCCAGCAGCGGGCCCCAGAGGACCAGTGGCTGGTAGAGGACCCCGACGATGTCGCCCCAGGGACCGGTCATCGCCGGGTGGTGATCGACGTTCCACCAGAACAGGAACCCGCTCCAGACGTAGACGAGGGCCAGTGATCCGAGCGCGGCGGGGATGACGGCGGCGAGCGGGCGGACACGCCGGCCGCCGAGGACCGGGATCCAGCGCGGCACCACCTCGCCCCAGGGCCGGACCAGGCCGAGCGTCAGCAGGGCGAGGGCCTCGGAGACCACGCTGAGGCCGACCACGGCGACCGCGCCCCAGCCGGGGATGTGGAAGTCCTGGCGGAGCACCTGGTCGCCGTAGCCGACCGGAAGGCCGAGGGCCAGGGCGATCCGCCACAGCCCCGAGGGCACGGTGGTGAGGGCTGCGGCGTGTGCGGCTCGCACGGCCCAACGGGGTGCCGGAGCAGCGGGGTTCGATGCGGTGGTCATGCATCCAGGCTGGCCGGTGGGAGGCGGCGCCACGTCCTCCCGGAGGGCCGGAGGCGTCCCCCCACAGGGGGATCCGGGCTCGGTCGCCGGGCCCCTCGGGGCGCGCCCCGTCCCGCCCGTCAGTCCCCGGAGGACGCGACGATCAGCTCGCCGACCAGCCGGGCGGCGGCCGTCCGTTCCTCGGCGGCGAGGGCGTCGTCCGTCACCAGGACGTCGAGCTGGTCGAGGGCGGCGAAGGAGGCCAGGCCGACGGCGTTCCACTTCGTGTGGTCGGCGACCACGATGACGCGGCGGGCCGACTGCAGGAAGGCCCGGTTGGTCTCGGCCTCGGCCAGGTTGGGGGTGGTCAGCCCGGTGTCGGCGGAGAGGCCGTGACAGCCCATGACGAGCACGTTGACGTGCAGCGAGCGGATCGCCTGGTCCGCGACCGGGCCGACCAGCGCGTCCGAGGGCGTGCGGACGCCGCCGGTGCGGATCACCGTGGCCGTCGCCGGGGTGCCGTCGTCGTCGGGCTGTTCCAGCAGTTCGGCGATCCGCAGGGAGTTGGTGACCACGGTCAGGCCCTCGACGGCGCGCAGGTGGCGGGCCACCGCGAAGGTCGTCGTGCCGGCCGCGAGGCCGACCGCCGAACCGGGCGGCACGAGTGCGGCGGCGGCGCGGGCGATCGCCTCCTTCGCGGGCAGCTCCCAGCCGGCCTTGGTCTCGAACCCGGGCTCGCCGCTGAGCGGCGCCTCGACCCGCACCGCGCCGCCGTGGACCTTCTCCACCAGTCCGCGCCGGGCCAGCGCGTCGAGGTCGCGGCGGACCGTCATGTCGGAGACCCCGAGGTCGCGGACGAGTTCGGTCACCCGGACCCCGCCCCGCGCGCGCACCTGTTCCAGGATCAGCGCGCGTCGCTGCCCGGCGAGCGGTTGGGCGCTGTCGGCCATCGGAGGGCCTCCCTCGGGTCGGCGTGGCGCGGGTCGGTGCGGCCGGGGCGGCCGCGCTCATCGCCAGCATGGCCATCATGGCAGGTGCCGGGTGCTTCCGGGGCGGCGGGTCTGTTGGATAGTGTTCGAGATTGTTGATTCATGTCGGATCGAGGAGAGAGAACCGAGGCCATGGCCGGGACCGTCACCGAGCCCACCGCCAGGACCGCGACCACGCTCGCGGACGGGCGGGAGCTCATCTACTACGACAGCGGCGCGGCCGTGCCCCGGAACGCCGTCGACCGGCGCCCGCTGGACCCCCGGCCGCCCGCCTCCCACGTGCGCCGGGACCCGGCCACCGGGGACTGGGTCACCGTCGCCGCCCACCGGCAGGCCCGCACCTACCAGCCGCCCGCCGAGGAGTGCCCGCTGTGCCCCTCCCAGGACGGGCGGCTGAGCGAAATCCCCGCCGCCGACTACCAGGTGGCCGTCTTCGAGAACCGCTTCCCCTCGCTGGCCGGACCGCCGGGCGAGCTCACCGGCGGACTACGGACGGCCGGTCCCGGCGCCGGGCGCTGCGAGGTGGTGTGCTTCACGGCCGACCACGACGCGTCCTTCGCCGACCTCTCCGAGGCCCGCGCGCGTCTGGTCCTGGACGCGTGGACGGACCGGACGGCCGCGCTCTCCGCCCTGCCGGGGGTGGAGCAGGTGTACTGCTTCGAGAACCGCGGCGCCGAGATCGGCGTCACCCTCGCCCACCCGCACGGCCAGATCTACGCCTTCCCGTTCACCGCCCCGCGCACCGCCCGCATGGCCGCCCGCGCCGCCGCGCACCGGACGGCGACGGGCCGCAACCTCTTCGACGACCTCCTCGCCGCCGAACGCGCCGACGGCGAAAGGGTCGTACTCGCCGGCGAGCACTGGACGGCCTTCGTCCCGTTCGCCGCCCGCTGGCCCTACGAGGTCCACCTCTACCCGCACCGCCGCGTCCCCGACCTCACCGCCCTCGACGAGGCCGAACGCGCCGAGTTCCCCCGCCTCTACCTCGACCTGCTGCGCCGCTTCGACCGCCTCTTCGGCACCGGCCGCACCCCGTACATCTCCGCCTGGCACCAGGCACCCCGTGAACAGCGGGACGAACTCGCCCTCCACCTGGAGCTGTTCACCATCCGGCGCACCGCCGACAAGCTCAAGTACCTGGCCGGCGTCGAATCCGGCATGGACGCCTTCGTCAACGACGTCAGCCCCGAACACGCGGCCCAGCGGCTGCGGGAGGTCGCCCGATGAACACCCTCTCCCAGCCGTCCTTCACCCAGCTCTACGGACACGCGCCCGAGGGGGAGTGGGCCGCTCCCGGGCGGGTCAACCTGATCGGCGAGCACACCGACTACAACCTCGGCTTCGTCCTGCCGATCGCCCTGCCGCAGACCGTCCGCGCCCAGGCCCGCCGCCGCGACGACGGGCTGCTGCGCCTGCACTCCACCAAGGGCGGCAGTGCCGAGGTGGCGGTCGCGGACCTCGCCCCGGGCAGCGTCACCGGGTGGGCGGGCTACCCGGCGGCGGTGGTGTGGGCGCTGCGCGAGGCCGGGCACGACGTCGGCGGGGCGGAGCTGTCGCTGGACAGCGACGTGCCGACGGGTGCCGGGCTGTCGTCCTCCGCGGCGCTGGAGTGCGCGGTGGCGATCGCCTACAACGACCTGTACGGGCTGGGCCTTTCGGCGCCCGAGCTCGCGCTGGTCGCGCAGCGGGCGGAGAACGCCTACGTCGGCGTGCCGTGCGGGATCATGGACCAGATGGCCTCGATGTGCTGCCGCGCGGGCGCGGCCCTGCACCTGGACAGCCGGGACCTCACCATGCGCCAGGTGCCGGTGGACCTGGCCGGTGCGGGTCTCGCGCTGCTCGTCCTCGACACGAGGGTCAAGCACGACCTCGGGGACGGCGCGTACGCCAGCCTGCGGGCCGGCTGCGAGCGCGCGGCGCGGCTGCTCGGCCTGCCCGCCCTGCGCGAGCTCGGGCCGGCCGACCTCGCGTCCGCGCTGCCCCGGCTCCCGGAGGAACTGCGGCCGCTGGTGCGGCATGTGGTCACCGAGAACGAGCGCGTGACCGAGGCCGTCGCGCACCTGGCGGCGGGCGCGCTCGCGGCGCTCGGCCCGGTGCTCACCGCCGGGCACGCCTCACTGCGTGACGACTACCGGGTCTCCTGCCCCGAGACCGACCTCGCCGTCGACACGGCCGTCGCGGCCGGGGCCCACGGCGCGCGGATGACGGGCGGCGGCTTCGGCGGCTCCGTCATCGCCCTCGTGGACGCGGAGGCGGCCGAGGCCGTGGCGGCCGACGTCACCGCCGCGTTCCTGGCCAAGGGCTTCACCGCCCCGCGCACCCTGACCGCGACCCCGGCCGAGGGCGCCCGTCGGATCGCCTGACCGTGCCACCCGGCTTCCGGCGGGGCGCCCATCCGGAGCGCCCCGCCGTTGGTCTCCCGCCGTTGGCCTCTCGCTGTTGGCCTCTCCTCGATCACCTCAGGCCCTGTGCGCCTCCGGACGCTCCGGCGAGGCCTCGGCGAGCGCCCGCGTCACGGCCTCGACGCCCGCGCGCAGGCCGTAGACCGGGGTGCCGGGCTGCTGGCGCCAGGACTCGTCGAGGCCGCCGGCGTCCACCGTGTCGAAGCCGATCTCGTCGATGAGCGCCCGGACCCTGCGCTTGGCGTCCTCGTCGTCGGAGGCGACCGGCACGGCGAGGCGCTCCGGATCCCCCTGGGGGAGGGGCCGCTCGACCAGGTCCTGGGCGTAGGTGCCGTTGAACGCCTTGACGACCGGGTGGCCGAGGTGCCGCTCCGTCCAGCGGCTCTCGGTCAGGCCGCCCTCGATCTCGGCGATCAGGCCGTCGCGCTCCTTCGGGTAGTAGTTGCCGGTGTCGATGACGGCGAAGCCCTCGGCGGCCCCGTCGAACAGGCCGGCGGGCAGGTCCGGCACGCTCTTCAGCGGCACCGTGACCACGACGAAGTCGGCGCCGTGTGCCGCCTCGGCGGCCGGCACCGCCCGCGCCCCCGTCTCCGCGACGAGCCCGGCCAACGACTCCGGCCCGCGCGAGTTGGCGACGGAGACGTCGTGGCCGAGGGCGGTGAAGCGCCTCGTCAGGTTGCCGCCGATGTTCCCCGCGCCGATGATGCCGATCTTCATGGTGGGACCCCTCTGCAAGAGTTTCCGTACGCTCGACCTGGCCCAACCACCCCGCGGCGCCGTCGATTCCCACTCTCCGGGGTGATCTCGCGGTATCGGGGTTGACGGGCGTCGGGTGACGGAGCGTCGGCTGTCCGAGGGGGCGCGGACGGCGCGGGTGCGGGCACGGTGACAAGCACACGACCGGGATCGCTCCCCGTCGGCCGGAGCGTCCTGATCGCCGGCGGCAGCGGCGTCACCGGCGGCAGCGGTGTCATCGGTGGCACGGGTGGCAGCAGCGGTACCGGCGGTACACCGGTCACGCTGGGCGTTCGTCACTCCGCGTGGCGGTCGCGCTGAGTGTCCACCGGACGAGTGCCGACACGGCGAAGCCCCGATTTCGGCCCGGTGCCGGTCGCGCTGAGTGTCCGTCGCCTTGAGCACCGCTCACCCTACGAATCGATCGTGCAAAAACGGTGACGGTCGGCCCGTTCCGGCAGATGATGGTGGGGAGGCAACCGGCCGCAGGTCCTCGGGGAAGGAGCGTGCGCCATGGCGACCTTCGACGGGTCCACCGGACTACTGCTCCACGTCCGGCCGGACACCGGCCTCGATCCGGACGAGCTGACGGAGCTCACCGCCCGGCTCCGCACCGAACTGCTCGACGACCTCGACCTCACCGACGCCGAACCCGTCGAGGAGGAGTCCGCGCCCGAGGAGGCCAAGGGCCTCGGGAGCCTGGCCGGCGTGCTGCTCGTGCACTTCGTGGACCTCGACATGCTGCGGGCGGTGGTCACCTCCGTCCGGAACTGGGTCGGACGCACCGGCCACGTCGTCGAACTGAGCTACGGCGGCGACACGCTCAAGGTCACCGGGGTGACCGCCAAGCAGCAGGAAACGATGATCGATGACTGGCTCGCACGTCACGCGGCCGTCCCCTGACCTGCCCGACGAACTCCGCTTCGCGCTGGTGGTGGCCACCGCCCGCTACACCGACCCGGCGCTGCGCCAGCTGCGTGCCCCGGCCCGCGACGCCGACCAGCTGAGCGAGGTGCTCGCCGACCCGCGGATCGGCGGCTTCGCGGTGACCCGGGTGGTCGACCGGACCGCACAGGAGATCCGCCTGGCCGCGGAGGAGTTCCTCACCGGCCGCGACCCGGAGGACCTGCTGCTCGTCTACCTCTCCTGCCACGGCCTCGTCGACGTCCGCCGCAAGCTGTACTTCGCCGCCACCGACACCGTGAAGACCCGGCTCGCCGCCACCGGGGTGGAGTCGCAGTGGCTGCTCGACCTGATGGAGGACTGCCGGGCCCGACGGCTGGTGGTGATCCTCGACTGCTGCTTCAGCGGCGCGTTCTCGCACGGGCTCAAGGGTGACGAGGACCTGGCGCTGGGCGAGCGCCTGCGCGGCCAGGGCCGCGGGCGGGTGGTGCTGACCGCCTCGCGCGGCAGCGAGTACTCCTGGGAGGGCGAGCCGCTGTCCGGGATGGAGCCGCCCGGTTCGGTGTTCACCACCGCGATCGTCGACGGCATCCGCAGCGGCGCGGCCGACGAGGACCACGACGGCTACGTGTCGGTCGACGACGCCTACGCGTTCGCCTTCGACCGGATCCGCTCCGGCGGTGGTCGGCAGACCCCGCAGCGGTGGCTCTACGGCGCCGAGGGGAAGATCCTGCTCGCCCGCAGCCCGGCCGGCGTGGCCGTCGCCCCCGCGGCCCTGCCGGAGGCCCTGCGCAGCGGCCTGGACAGCCCGCACCCGGCCATCCGGCTCGGCGCGGTGACCGCGCTCGGCGAGTGGCTCACCGGGCCCGACCCGGCGCGCGAGCTGACGGCCCGGCGGACGCTGAAGGAGGTCGCGGACGCCGACGTCCCCCTCGTGGCCTCGGCCGCGCGCGCCCTGCTGGCGCAAGCCGAACCGAAGGCCGGGGAACGGCCGACGCAGCCGTCGAAGGCAGGGCCCGACGGGCCGGGGGTGCCCCCTTCCAGGGCCGGCCCCTCGAAGGTCAGGTCGGACGGGCCCGGGGTGCCGGCCTCCAGGGCCGAGCCCGGGGTGACGGCGTCGAAGGCGAGGCCCGACGAGGCCCAGCCGTCGCCCCCGAAGGTCGAGCGCACGCCCGGCGGGGCCCGGCTCTCGCCCCCGGGATTCCGGCCCGAGCCCGGGGGACGTCCGGAGCAGCCCTCGAAGGCCGAACCCGTCGAAGCCCGGCCTGCTGAAGCTCGGCCCGTCGAAGCCCGGCCCGCCGAAGTCCGGCCCGCCGAAGCCCGTCCGTCGCGCCCGAGGCCCTCGCCCGGTCCCGCCGCGTCGCCGCAGCGCGTACTGGCGGCGGAGCCCGCGCGGCCCGAATCCCGCCCCGAGCCGGCCGGGCGGGCCGCAGGGCAACCCGCCGTGCCGCCGGCCGCACGGGCCCGCCCTCCGGCAGCTCCGGCAGCCCCGGCAGCCCCGGCAGCCCCGGGAGCCCCGGCCGTTCCGGCCGCACCCCGCCCGGAGGCGCCCGCCCATCGGACGGCGCCCCGGCCTCCCCCGGCGCTCGCGGTCCCGTCGCCGGAGGTGCGCGCGCGGGCGGTCCCGCCTCCGCCGCCGGTCCGGGACGTGGAGGAGTTCGGCTCGCTGGCGCAGGACCTTGTGTCCCCATCGGCCGGTTCGTCGCCGCCGCCCTGGTCGTCACGGCCCCCCGGTTCGTCCTCGCCTCCCGGGCCACCGCCACCGAGCGGCCCCGGAGCCCCGAGCGGTCCCGGAGCCGCGCCCGGTCCCGGAGCCCCGAGCGGCCCCGGAGCCGCGACCGGCCCCGGAGGCCCGCCAGCAGGCGCCCCGCCCAACCACCGGATCCGCCTGCTGCCGCGCGGCCGCAAGGTCCGTGCCCTCCTCCTGGGAGTGCTCCTGCTGGTGGTCGCCGCCGTCGCCACCGTGACGGTCACCTCGCGCCCGGGCCCGCCGGCCGCGCGGACGGCCGCGGGCGCGACCCCGAACGCGGGGGCCGTGCCCGCCGTCTCGACGGATCCGGCGCTGGCCGCCCTGGTCCCGGCCGCCGTGCGGTCGAGCGGCAGGCTGGTCGTGGCCACCGACCCCGCCTACGCGCCGAACGAGTTCAAGGACGACAAAGGCGTGATCGTCGGGATGGACGCCGACCTGGCCAAGGCGATCGCCCGCAAGCTCGGACTGACCGCGGACCTCGAAGCGGTGAACTTCGACGGGATCGCCCACGGCGTCATGTCGGGCGCCTACCAGCTGGGCATGAGCTCCATCGACGACCGCAGGAACCGCGAGGGGTACGTCGACATGGTCGACTACTTCACCGCCGGCACGGCCGTCGCGGTGCGGGCCGGGAACCCGGACGGGATCGACCCGAACGACCTCTGCGGTCGGTCGGTCGCGGTGCGGACCGGCAGCACCCAGGCCGGTGAGATCACCGGCACCCGCGATCCCGCCTGCACCACCGCGGGCAAGCCGGGCATCCGCAACGGCGGCGACCCGTACGGCGCGCAGAAGGACGCGACGGCCGCCGTCGTCTCCGGCCGCGACCAGGCCCTGCTGGGCCCGTCCGACGTCGTCGACTACGCGGTCAGCACCGCCGACGGGCAGTTGACGAAGGTCGGTTCCACCTACGGATCGATCCCCTACGGCATCGCCGTCGCCCGGGGCAGCACGCTCACCCAGGCCGTCCGGGGCGCCGTGCAGGAACTGATCGATGACGGCAACTACGGCCGCATCCTCACCAGTTGGGGCGTCCAGGCCGGAGCGGTGGGCCAGGCATCGGTCGACGGGGCCACCAGCTGAGCCGACGCCTCATCGGCGGACGAATCGTCAGAACACCGACGAAGAGCTCCTTGAGGAGCAAACCCGCACCATCGCCGCCCCCAACTCCGGCCGAACGGGGGGCGGCGATCCACTCCAACCGGCAGGTAGCAGTGCCATGCCCGTTGTCCGGGCGGCGGCGGCCCGGGACCATTCGGGCCCGGGGGGTGTCGTGCACCACACGCGAACTCTGCTGGAGGGGTTTCGGTCATGAGGTGGAAGACACGGATCGCCGGCACGCTGGCGGTCGTGCTGGCGCTGGGCACTACCGCCCTGAGCCCGACGGGAGCCGCCGGCGGTCATCCCGCCACCGGCGTCGGCTCCTGCACCATCAAGAACTGGGACCCGGGCGACGACCCGGGCGACGCCACGGACCTGCCCGAGGGGCAGCGTCCCCAGTCCTACAAACCCGACGACTACGACTGCACCGGCGCCTCCTTCGCCGCTCCCGGCGTCGAGTTCACGAAGTTCCCGCAGCCGGGGAACTTCCGGATCGCCAACAGGCAGACCGCGAGGACGGCCAACGACGCGGTGGCGACGGTGAGTTCGCCCACCCAGGCGGTCAACCCGCTCGCGCCGTACTTCCCGCCGTTCACCCACTTCGTGGTCCTCTACCGCGAGAACCACACCTTCGACGACTACCTCGGCGACTGCGCCACCACCGTCCAGGCCGGCTGCAACGGCGCCGTGCAGAGCACCAACCACATCTCGTCGGTGCCCAACCTGCACACGCTGGCCAAGAACTACGCGCTGATGGACGCCTACAGCACCGGCACCCAGCCGCCGAGCGGCCCCAACCACTGGTGGCTCTTCTCCGCCCAGTCGGCGTCGAGCTCGCAGCAGCAGGCCTACCCCACCGCGGGCGGCACCCAGTTCGACCGCTTCCTCAAGGGCCCCGGCGGCGGCTACCCGTTCATCATGAACGGGGACTTCTACTGGATGCTCAGCAGCGGCAGCGGGTACTGGCGCAACCCGGCCACGAACAACATCGAGGCGCTGCCGGTCAACCGCCCGGGCACCGGCGTCCCCGAGGAGCTCAACTACAACCACTACACCTGCTGCGGGCAGAACGACGACGACCAGACCATCGCGAACGACTACATGAACTTCGTGACGAGCAACGGTCTGCCGTCCTACTCGTACGTCGAGCTGTTCAACGACCACCCGGGCACCTACCAGGACATCCCGAAGAACGACGCCGTCACCAAGCAGGTCGTCGACTTCCTGATGAACAACGCGTCCTACAAGGACAACACGGTGATCGTCGTCACCGAGGACGACACCCAGAACGGCAGCAACGGCCCGGACCACGTCAGCAACACCTACCGCGTGCCGACCGTCGTCGTGGCCTCGCCGACGTACATGAAGCAGGGCTACGTCACGCACGTCGCGTACACCACGGACAACGTGCTGGCCGCGATGGAACGGGTCATGGAGAACACCCACCCGGGCATCATCGACCCCAACGACAACGTCGGTCTGGCGACGTTCCCCATGACGACCGCCGACCAGGGCGGCCTCGGGGACCCCCTCGAAGACCTGTGGATCCAGGGCGCCACGCCCCTCTCTGCCACCGCCGCCGGCACGCCGCCGACGGGCAACGCCCCGCTGAACGTCGCCTTCACCGGCTCGGCCACCGGCGGCACCGCGCCCTACGCGTACAGCTGGAACTTCGGTGACGGTTCGGCGGCGAGCACGGTGCAGAACCCGAGCCACACCTACGCGACCGCCGGGACGTACACCGCG